>CAIVGO010000678.1 GCA_903905445.1 uncultured Bacteroidota bacterium | reverse complement strand
TGTACCAGGTGTTTAACTTGTTGGAGGTAAAAGGCGCGGCAAGTTCGAGCGGTTTGTCGCCCAATTTCCGCATCCGCACCCTGGCGATCCTGGCAATCGCGGTTAATTTGATTCCCCTGAATATTTACCGGCGCAAACGTTGGGAGTTGGCCATTCGGGGTGTTGTGATTGCTACCTCGGTGCTCGCAATATCCTGGGTAATTTATTTTGGACCCGGATTAATTTAAAAGGCTGTTTTGTCGGATTTTTACAAATGTTGTTAAAGATGGAACCTTAACATTTACAGGATTGACTTGTAAAGTTCCTCCCGCTACCTTTATGCCTGCTTAATACATTGTCAAATATTTATAAATAAATTTGTATCGTATGCAAGCATTCCCAAAGATGCAGATCCTGTTTTTTTGTTTGTTTGTACAAGTACTTTCCGCTCAAAAATGCCCTTATAATTTGAAATTTGGCAAAATTTCGAAGGCGGAAATCGGTATGGAAAATTATGCATCTGATCGTGCAGCCAATGCCCTGGTGTTGTTTGATAAGGGCAATGTAGAACACCAATTCGACTATAAACTCGGATCATTTGTGCAGGATTTCAAGAAACACGTACGGATTAAGATTTTTAATAAATCAGCATATGATCTTGCGGACATTCAAATTGTGCATCTGATATCAGACCCGGTTACAGATATTGCAGCAAGCGCTTTCAATCTTGAAAATGGCGAAATAATCGAAACTAAACTGGGAAAAGTCAATATTATTGAAGAGCGCATCTCGGATGTATGGAGCCTTACCCGCTTTACAATTCCAGGTATAAAGGAAGGTTGTATCATTGAGTATCAATACCTTAAGACGTTACGTAATTTTACCAGTTTGCCTTCCTGGACGTTCCAACGAATGGAAATTCCAACCATTTGGAGCGAATATGAAGTAGATGCTCCAAAATTTATTGAGTTTAGTAAAACGGCTACAGGAGCCATTCCTTTTAGTTTGACCACCGAAAAGCAATATAGTGGCACCGCCAGTGGTATCGTATATGAAATGACCATAATGCATTTTATCCAGGAAAACATACCTGCTTTGCGACCGGAACCGTATATGTACGCACCCGAAGATTATTTATCACAAATAAACTTTGAGATAAAGGCAATTTATTCAATTTATATTGAAAACAGGGGGGCAACGAGGTTTGTTGCCAACGGAAAGATTCTGCGGATCAATCAAACCTGGAAACAATTTGGCCAAAACATGCTGCAACATGCATACAGGCAGTTATCAATTGTGCCAGAAGATACCCTGGATTTTGTGGACAGCGTATTGATGGGTAAAAATACACACCTTGATAAACTAACCACCCTGTATGAATTTATCGGCACAAACTTTACACATGTCTCCTCCGACTATATCTGGCTTACCGATAAGTTTTCTGAAATAATTAAGGCAAAAAAGGGATCTGCTGCTGAATTAAACCTGCTGCTAATCAAACTTTTAAGGAAAAATGGCGTAACGGCCTGGCCGCTCATGATTAGTACACGTTCCCATGGAAGAATTCACCCCCAGCGGATTACCCATGAAGCGCTAAATCGGGTAATCTCAGCAGTTGTGCTGGAAGATTCATCTGTTATATTGGTGGATATAGCTGCATTTCCGAATCCAGTCGGTTTGTTAGCAGAAGAGGATCTTAATAAACAAGGTTTGTTGCTGGAATCTCCCGAGGAAATAAATTGGGTAACGGTCGAAAACAAGATTAATTCCCGCAGTTTTATTCAAGCACAATTGGATATTTTGCCATCTGGTGACGCAGCGGGTATCATTACTACTACCGAAAGTGGATATGGCGCGGCTAAAATTCGCAAATACCTGCGAGAAAATAGCGACAAAAAACTCTTGAGCACTATTTTCCCAGAATGGTCGGCTGAAGGAAGCTTGAATGCCTTGGAAATTGAGCAGGGGGCAGCATGGAATGAACCCAATTTGACCCTGCATTTTAAACTCGAAACACCCGCTTTTGTCACAATTTCTGGTAATAGAACTTACCTGACGCCTACCCTTGGACTGGGACTGCATGAAAATCCATTCAAAATACCAGAACGCAATTTTGATATTGATTTGGGTATTCCGCACGATGAAATTTATAATATTTCCTGGCGCATTCCCCCTGGATACAAAGTCGAAGCATTGCCTAAATCGACAAAAATGAACTTGCTCGATAATGCTATTTCCTTCGAATATCTGGTAGAATCCGGGCCAGAGCAGGTAAAAATCAGCATCCGCAGCAAAATGCGCAAACCTTACATTGTAAAGGAAGAATATGTGCATTTGCGCAAGTTTTATTCGGATGTGGTAGCGAAGATGGAAGAACAAATCGTATTGTCAAAATCCTAGTTTTCTCTAATAAATCATTCTACATCATGCATTTTCTTCGTATTTTGTTTTTTTTCTGCCTGCTCATTATCACGCAGTACAGTTTTGCCCAAAAAAAAGAACTAAAAATCAAATTTGGTAAAATCTCGGACGCCGAGATGGCCATGAAATCTTACCCACTCGACCCCGCAGCCCCCGCCGTAGTGTTATTTGAAAAAGGAGACATACAGCATCGCTTCGATAATGCAAAAGGTCAATTCATTGAGGAGTATGAGGTTCATGTGCGCATTAAAATTTTTAATAAATCGGCTTACGGATTGGCAGATGTGCGCATTTTCCACTTCAAATCGGATAAAATATCGGGACTTCAGGCCATTGCATACAACTTGGAAAATGATAAGTTAGTAGAAACCAAACTCGAAAAAGGCAATATTTTTGACGAAAAACTAACTAAAAACCGCAATTTGACGAAGTTTACCATTCCCGGTGTAAAAGAGGGGAGTGTTATCGAATATAAATATTCTATTACATACGATGGAGGGTATTTACCCGATTGGACTTTCCAACGCTTGAGCGTTCCAACCATTTGGAGCGAGTTTATCGCCGAAATTCCCGCGTACGTTGAATATAGCAAAAGCGCTACCGGGGCTGTTCCGTTTACACTGTCGGAAGAAGAAAACAACATTCGCTCAACGCAAGTCACTTGGACCGATCGCTCAGAGGGACGTGTGACCACAACCACCTCCAACAGCGAAAAGTTGCTTTATAATTGTAAAAACCTGCACTATATTCAGGAAAATATTCCTGCCTTAAAGCCGGAGCCTTACATGGCTGCACCGCAAGATTACCTTTCGCAGATCAATTTTGACGTTAAAGCGGTTTATAACAGCCGAGTGGTTCCGGAGGCCGATGGTTACCATATTGTCAATGCCGGATTCAAGAATTATAACAACAGCTGGTCGGGTTTTGGTAAAGAAATGCTGGAGGATGTGTACGACGATGTGCTAAAGGATACCCGCAATACAGCGGATTTGGCGAAAACAGCCGTAAATGGCAAGACAACCGAATTGGAAAAAATAAGCGCCATGTATGAATACCTGGGCCTCAATTTTTCAAAAAATGGGTACGATTATATTTGGCTGACCAGTACCGTGGGCGATTTAGTAAAGTTTAAAAAAGGCAGCGCTACCGAATTAAACTTGCTGTATATCAATCTTTTAAATAAAAATGGCTTGCGTGCCTATCCGCTTATGATCAGCACACGATCAAACGGCCGGGTGCATCCATTCCGGGTTTCGCCCGATGAACTGGATCGGGTGATTACCGCCATTGAAATGGAAGATAAATCCGTTTTATTGATCGACGCCGCAGCATATCCCAATCCCGTCGGTTTGCTGGATGCAGAAGATATTAACTTTGAAGGCCTGTTGCTTAAATCCGCCGAATCAATCGATTGGATACCGATTCAAAATAAAATCAGCACCCGCAGTTTTATCATCGCGGATGTGCAAGTTAAAAGCGAGGGAGGCATCAGCAGTACGGTGAATTCCACGGAAAGCGGGTATGGTGCCGCTAAAATACGCCAATTCATTCGCCAAAATGGCCAGAAAGAGGTGGTAAACACTACTTTTAAGGACTGGGCGGCACAAGGCACCTTTTCAGAGGTCCAAATTGAGCAAGTCGACGCCTGGAATGAACCTAATTTGAAAATGGGCTTAAAACTGGAAAGTCCGGAGTTTGCGACTATTTCAGGGAATAAAATTTACCTCAATCCGACCCTCGGATTAGGCGTGCATGAAAATCCGTTTAAAAATCCGGAAAGGGCTTTTAACATCGACTTGGGTATTCCGCACGACGAAACGTACAGCATCAGCTGGCATATTCCGGCGGGCTATAAAGTGGAAGCGCTCCCTAAATCCACCAAATTGGCCTTGCTCGAAAATGCGATTTCCTTCGAATACCTGGTCGAATCCGGGCCAGAATTGGTAAAAATCAGCATCCGCAGCAAAATGCGCAAGCCCTATATTGTGAAGGATGAATACACCTCTTTGCGCCAGTTTTATTCAGATATCGTGGCAAAAATGGAAGAACAGGTCGTCCTCACAAAACTATAACCGCTCATGCTATTTCGTTTTTTTTCATGCGTGCTGCTTTGGGGCTGTGCCATCCGTGGTTTTACCCAAACCCTGTATCCAGCAGCGACGATTCCGGCTGCATTAAAGGAAAATGCGCACGTGGTGGTTCGTACCTATCAATGCACGTTTGAAGTGCTCAACCAGGGTGAAGCCCGTGAAACGGAGCATAAAGTGTTTACTTTGCTCGATGCCAGTGCCCAAAAGCAGGCTGAAATCGTATTCAATTACGATAAATTTACCGAAATCGAGGAGATAGAAGCCACGGTGTACGATGGAGCTGGAAATGTGATGCGCAAACTCAAGAAAAAAGATATTGAGGATGTCAAGCCGCCTGAATATTTTGTAAACGATACCCGCTACAAACGGTTGCATCTTTCCGGCAGTGCTTACCCGTATACCATTGAGTATAAAGTAGTTTTGCATCATACCGGACTTTTGTTTTACCCGATATTCGACCCGCAATCCGATCCGGGCGCTGCCATTGAGCATGCTGTTTATACCGTAAAAATGCCAGCCGGGCTTTCTGCGCGGTTTAAGGAACTTAACTTACCTGAAAACGCGAAAACAGGCGAAAACACCTGGGAACTGAACAACCTGACTGCCATCCAAGCAGCCGCTTATGCACCCGTTAGCCGTTTTTCCCGACCGATGGTCATGTCTGCGCCTACCGATTTTACCATGGGCGGTATTGCCGGAGATATGCGCAGTTGGGAATCGCTGGGTGCTTTTTTTCACACCCTTAATGCCGAACGTAATGCACTTGCACCCGAAACGGTGGGTAAATTACAACAATTGGTGGCCGATTGCCCCGATCTAGCGTGTAAAGTAAAGCGGGTGTATGACTATTTACAGGCCAATACTCGGTACTTTTATGTCGGAATGGGCATTGGAGGCTGGCAACCCGCTGCGGCTGTTACGGTCGATCAATATAAATACGGCGATTGCAAAGGACTTAGCAACTACACCCAGGCGATGCTACAAGCCTTAGGCATTCCTTCCTATTACGCTTTAATTCGGGCGGGTGAAGATGAACAGGTGCAATTTCCGGACTTCCCCAACCCCTGGTTCAACCATGCTTGCTTGTGTGTGCCGGATGGAAAAGATACGCTTTGGTTGGAATGCACAAGCCAAAGGGTCAGTTGTGGCTTTCTGGGTGATTTTACCGACAATCGTCCGGCCTTGCTCATTACTCCGGAAGGCGGCAAAATGGTGCGTACAACCGCCTATGATTACACCCAAAATACGGCTTCCCGCAAAGCAACATTAAGCCTCCTGGCCGATGGTAGCGGTCAATGGGAATCCGAGGAAACTTACCGCGGTATCTTACAGGAAACACCTGCTTACCTGGCAACGCTCCACGATGAAGAAAAGAAAAAAAACTTGTATAACATGCTCAATTTCAAAGATTTTGAAATTGAAAAAATCGCCTATAAAACGATTAGAGCACGTATTCCGGAGGTAAAAGAAACGCTCTCTTTACGGCTGCCACGCATCGCTTCCATCAGTGGAAAGCGGTATTTTTTACCAGCCTGTGTGCCCGCCGATAACCTATTGATTCCCAGTGAAAATACCGATATCCGTACCCAGGATGTACAGGCAGATGCGCGCGGATACACCAAAGAAAGTGTAACCGAAATCACGCTGCCCGAGGGCTATCGCTTGGAATCCGGGTTTGAACCCGTCCATTTGAATACACCTTTTGGGCAATTTGATATGGACATTACAGCCAGCCTGGGCCGACTCGTTGTCACCCATAAACTAATCCTCAACAACCAAATTCACCCTAAAACAGCTTATCCCGCTTTGCTTACCTTTTTAAAAGCCGTTGTAAAAGCGGAAAAAACGAAACTGGTGCTGGTAAAACCGGATTAAGAGCCGTGTCAATATGGACTGTTATAGTTCAGCAGATGTAGTTATTTCCTGTTTTTATTCACCTTTTTACGAATAGAACTGGATTCAATAGATTGGTTATTCTCCAAATGGATAATAACGGCCTTGTTTTCATCGAGGCTTAGAGAAACAATTCGGTTACTCGGGAGATTGGAATTATCTGCATTATAAATAATTTCATTCCGCTTTTGTATTTTCATTAAGCCACCATTAAAGGTGCCAATCCATAAATCCTCATGGGTATCTTCCACAATTGAAGTAATTTTTAAATCTGGAAGATTAGAATTTTCCTGATTAATTAATAATTCTGCGAATCCATCCCATCTAAAAATACCTTTATTCGTCCCAACCCAAAAAGTGTTGTTTTTTCTGATGCAAATGGAGGTAATCTGGTCCGATGGAAGCCTGGAATTTGAAGTTAAATAATGATAAATACGGTGTTTTTTGTTTTTTTTATTTATATGCCAAAAGCCGTTATTGGTCCCAATTAACTTGATGTCTACGTTTTCATCCATTGCTGTTATTAAACTGTTTTGAAAAGAGTCCTTCGCGATATCATTACGCAATCTAATTTGAGCATTCCCTGTATTTATGCAAAAAATAAGTGTAATGATAATCATATATATGGAAAATATAATATTTAAAAACGGTTTGTTCTTCATTTCTGCTTGAGTTTTTAGCGTTATTGCGCATTCAATATCCAAAGGGCAACTTTTAGGAGGAAGGTTATTGGCATCCAAAATGTCAATGGAAGTGACCAATAAAAGGCGGTTTTGGAATATTTATAGCAAAGCCAACTAAAAATATAGGCGTAAACAATTCCATTAAAATCCAAAAATGTCATAATCGCAGGGTTTCCTTTTGAGATATTCATAATTGGTAAAAATATAATATTAGAAGTCAATAAAAGGATATAGGAAGATAACGTTCCTGTTATATCCATTTGATTTCTAATCTTATAAATATACGCCATAGAGATCCCCATGCATGGATATAGGATCAGCCAAACAACAATAAACAGCCAAGTGGGTGGATAAATGATTGGGTAATTTAATAAATGGTTATTTGGGTTAAATGGAAAACACAAAAAACTGATAAAACTGGAGAGTTGCCCAGCTAAAAGCGTAACAACTGGGAAAAAAACGAATGGGTTTTGTTTCAAATACTTCATTTTGTCCTTTGATTTAATTAAGAACAAAATTAGGGGATATTAGAATTGAAGAAATTGCCAAATGATAACAAACAACTTTATTTGATATTTTTTCTTAATCGGCTTAAGGAAGTTGGCGTAATTCCTAAAAATGAAGCAATATCTTTTAATGAAACTCTTTGTAATAATTCAGTCTGCTCCATGGTAGTCAAGTAGCGTTCTTCAGCATTCATATTTTGGAAACTTAATAGTCCATCCATTACTTTCAAAAAAGCGTCTTCCCAAATCAATCTGCCAAACTGTTGCCAAATTGGAATTTCCTGATAAAGACGTCCCATAGCATCGCTTTTAATCGTATATAATACGGTGTCTTCAATGGCTTGTATATAGTATTTCGATGGAACTCTATTTTTAATACTGGTAAGGTCTGTAAAAAACTCATTTTCAAGTGCAATCCATGCTGTTCTACTATAGTCATTACCAGCAAGGCCCAATCGAAGTCCGCCTGATTTTATATAATAATAGTCGGTAGCTATTTGTCCCTGTTTCAAAACAAATTTGTCCTTTGCGATTTTGCGTTCAGTAAAGTTTGACAAAATAATTTCTAAGTTAGGTTCGTCAACCTTTATTTTCGATTTGATAAAGTCGGATAATGCTGTCATTTTTTTCCTGATGCCAATATTTTGGGGTTAATGTATGATTGGGTATAATAGCACGTGCTTTCAACTTATAGCAAATGTAAGTGAACATAAAGATAATCAAGTACTTCCCACCGCAACATGTTGAATAATTAGCGACAAAATTAGCGGTAAGTTTAATTCGAAAAATTGCCAAATGACAAGAAATACATCCAATAGTAAGGGCACCAGTCCATAAAAAAGGCCCAGAGGGAAATAATCCTCCAGGCCTAATATCTTTGTTTCGTAAAACAGCCTTAAACAGCCATCAACAACGCTTTATCTTCTTCTTTTACAAAATCCATCACACCTGAGTTGGCGCAAGATTCCATCCAGTGGAATTGATCTTCCTCCAAACCCATGCGCAAGCGATTCAGGTAGCTTTTCAACATGGTTCCTACCGGACGGTGTTTTTCATCTACCGGGGGCAATTCTAATTTGCGGTCGCGCCAGGTAATATCGCTCACGTGGCTCACAACGGCAGCCGTACCAGCGCCAAAACATTCTTGCAAAGAACCACGCCAGTAAGCGTCTGCAATTTCAGCAATGCTCAACAGGCGATCTTCTACGGTATAACCCCATTCTTTCAACAACGTAATGAAGCTATCGCGGGTAACACCGCGCAAAATAGTACCCGTGGTGGTAGGTGTAATTACCCGGTTATCCATCACAAAAAACAGGTTCATGGTACCTACTTCTTGTACATATTTCTTTTCAACCGAATCCATCCACATCACCTGGTCGTAACCTGCTTTTTTAGCACGTTGCGCTGGCAACAAAGATGCACCATAGTTACCGGCACATTTTGCCTCACCAACGCCACCTTGTGCAGCACGGGTGAATACTTCTTCTACCCACAATTTTACAGGTTTCGGATAGTATGGGCCAACTGGACCCGTAAAGATGATAAAACGATAATTTTCAGAAGCGTGCACCCCGAAATATTCATCGGTTGCAAACATCATCGGGCGGATGTACAAAGCATGGTCTTCGAGGTCAGGAATCCAGGCACGGTCGAGATCCACCAGCATTTTCAAACCTTGCATAAACAAGTCTTCTGGCAAATTCGGCATACACATACGTTCTGCAGAAACATTCAAACGGCGTGCGTGCATATCGGCACGAAACAAAACCGGCTCACCGTTGCGTTTGCTTGCTTTCATACCTTCGAAAATACTCTGACCGTAATGTAAGGCCAGGTTCGCAGGAGAAATTTCCATTTTGGCAAATGGTTCGATGCGCGGGTTTACCCATTGACCACCTTCGTAATCGACGATGAACATGTGGTCAGAAATAACTTTGCCAAAGGGAATGTTGGCAAAATCAACGGTTGGCAGCTTAGAATTGCTCGTAAGCGAAACCGTGATAGGATATTTTACAGCCATGTGTGTAGTAGTTGACTATTATAAAGAACTTGGTTGGACGCATCAAAGGTAAAATGTTTTAGGCAAATTTTGCAAATTTTATTTTAATATTTGCAAAAAATACCCCCTTTGGGCAAAATATTAATCTTAATTCGTTGGTAATTGATGGGTTTTATTTGTTTTTAAGGGTTTTCGTATCTAATCCGGCTATAACGCGTTTTTGGGTATTTTGTCGGTTTCATGAGCCCTTAGCGCGTCGTGGTTTCAGAATTGATTAATTTTGCTGTTTCATTTTTCTCGTTCACCGAATCCACTGTAGCACACCATGTATTCTCCCGAAGATTTGCTTTTTATCGCCCCTGATCGTGACCCGATGGAGTTTTCGACGGGCGCTTATGCACGAAAAATATGGTTGGTGGTATTGGAAGAGCCACTTTTTCCGGGAAATAAAGATTTTTTGGTTAAAATTTTGGCTGCCGCACAGGTAAATCCCGAAAAAGATACCCTTTGGACCAGCGTTCCAGTCAATATATCGGTTGGTCTTACACCAACCATGAAATTAAAACAACCAGAACATATTTTGGTTTTTGGTTTAACGCCCCAAATGCTTGGGCTGCAAGTAGATATACCACTTTACAAGCCAACTGATTTTTACGGCGCTACCTGGCTTTTTTCGGAAGCGCTTTCGGTTTTGGAACCGGATAAAAGCCGAAAAGGGCTACTTTGGAAAGCCTTGCAGCAATTGTTCCTCTAAGATGAATCTGCTCCAACCCGCTTGGAAATGTGCGCACAGCTTACCTTTGCCGCGCAACTTATGTTTCACCCGCAATATTTGACGAATGAAGGCTTACGTTTTTCCCGGACAGGGATCGCAATTTGAAGGCATGGGCAAGGAATTGTATGAAAGCAATGCCCAGGCCAAAGAACTTTTTGAACAAGCCAACGAAAGTTTGGGTTGGCGTATCACGGATGTCATGTTCCTTGGAACCAAAGAGGAGTTGACGCAAACCAAAGTGACCCAACCGGCTGTATTTTTAGAAAGCATTATTCGCGCAAAAATTGCGGGCGCCGATTTTCAGCCTGCTGCAGTAGCGGGGCACTCTTTGGGTGAATTTACGGCCTTGGCAGCCGCAGGTGCGCTGTCTTTCGAAGCGGCGCTTTTACTGGTTAGCCAACGTGCATTTGCCATGCAAAAAGCCTGCGAATTGGCCGAAAGTACCATGGCGGCCGTGTTGGGCATGGAAGATGCAGAAGTAGAGCGCATTTGCGCAGCGATTACCGAAGAAATGGTGGTACCTGCCAATTACAATACGCCCGGACAATTGGTGATTTCTGGTTCAAAAAAAGGCATTGAATTGGCCGTACCGCTCCTGGAAGCTGCTGGCGCAAAACGCGTGGTGGTGCTTGCGGTAGGAGGGGCATTCCATTCGCCCTTTATGAAGCCTGCACAAGATGAACTTTCGGAAGCAATCCAGGCTGCACATATTGCAACCCCGATTTGTCCAGTCTATCAAAATGTTCATGCACAAGCGGTTACCGATCCCGAATTGATTCGCGCCAACCTGGTTGCACAATTAACCTCCCCGGTACGCTGGGCGCAAACCATTGAAAATATGGCGGCAGCGGGCATCACTGAATTTGTTGAAGTTGGCGGATCTGGCGCAGTGTTGCGTGGAATGATTCGTAAAATTAATAGAGAAATCCTCACATCCGCTTTGTAACACCATTATGGCCTACGCATTTCACGAATTTGTTGCAAAATTTCCAATTATACCCATGCCCGCTACCCTGGGCGAAGAAACCCATCATGTATTTAGCCTGGAAAACGAACAGTTTCCGCTGGATATGATCGAGCAGTTTATCCTGCCTACCGAAGAAGCGACGCTTGAAAATGAAGAACTTGTAGAGTATATACCCTGTTTTGCGATTGACCAAACCGAACAGTTTATCGCGCTGGTATGGTGGAAAGCCGATTTGCTGGCTTACGAATACGTACTTGCCACCTATACGGATAAAGGACAACTCATTAGCCGAAAAGTAATCGCATTCACCAAGGTTATTGATGGCAAAATCAACCGGGCCGTTGCAACGATTGATGAAGACTGGGTGATTTTTATTGCAGAAGGCCTTGCAGATGCCAGCCGCAATAAAGAAGTGTTCGATCCAACCAGTTCGCGTACCTACGAATACGAAATTATGGCCAACGGGGAAATTGTTTGACCTTCTGCTGTTATCAGGCAATTAACCAAATATGGCATTAAATTTGTCAGTTACCTTACAATTGCGCCTTTAACCGATTTTAGGCCATCCAATTTATTTTAATCAATGTTCATTTTGCCCTATGGCGTTTAAATCCATGCGCTTCCAAACGCGGCATCCGTTCGGGATCCTGCTTTTAGTTTTGCTCTTTTGGGCAGGATTGGATCATTATGCCTCTGCACAATGCAGCCTTGTTTGTAAACCTGCCCTCCAAATATCGCTCAATCAAAACGGAACAGGCCTGGTTACCGCCCAAATGATTGCTCCTTCTGCGAGCAATTCCTGCCCAGGTGCCCTATCGGTCGAATTAAGCGATGATTACGGTAATCCATTGCCCAATCCGCTTGAATGCACCCAAATTGGCCAATCAATTACCGCTACCCTGACCCACAACCAATCCGGGAACAGTTGCAACAGCACGATTACGCTCCAGGATTTGTTACCACCCACCGCCACTTGTCCGGATATCTGGATATGGTGCGGCCAGGATATTGACCCTGCGGTGATTGGAAGTGCCACGGCCAGTGATAATTGTACCCCGGTGGCTGGTTTGAGCCTCAATTGGATGGATACGGAAACCGATCTTAGCTGTGGCACCCTTCAAAATGGGGTAGCGGTAAAAAAACGCATCGATCGCGTTTGGACCGTTACCGATGCAGCAGGAAACAGCAGCATTTGTAACCAAAAAATATGGGCGCGGCAAATCGCGTTGAATGCCATCAATTTTCCTGCAAATCGCGATAATATTTCACTTCCAGCCCTGGATTGTAGTGAAAACCCGGAAGATTTGAATCTCACCGGACAACCGAGCGTGGATGGCGTCAGTCTAAGTGCATTTGGCGGCTGCGAAATCGGAATAACCTATGCCGATCAACCCCTTGCAATTTGCCCACCAGCGGGTTTTGCTTTATTGCGCACCTGGACGGCGGTCGACTTTTGTACGGGTACGGTTTCAAATCGCTTGCAAATCATCAAAGTTTTAGACAGTACAGCGCCTAATTTGGTGCTTCCGGCCGATATTACGGTGGGTACTGCTGGTTTTGCCTGTACGGGTGTAGTAAATTTACCCCTTGCGAGCACTTCCGATAATTGTTCTACCGTTACCGTATCGCCTGTTTGGGCTTTTGGAAGCGGCTATGGCCCTTTTAATGCGGTGCCTTTAGGTACACATCTGGTTACTTATACCGCTACCGATGCTTGTGCCAATAGCAGCACTGGCACTTTGCGCGTTACCGTAGTGGATAATACGCCTCCGCAGGCAATCTGTAAATCATCCCTGCAAATATCGCTTTCTTCCAATGGTGTCGCTTATGCAACCCCTGCTGTATTGGATGGCGGTAGTAACGATAATTGTGGCCCGGTAAGCATGTTGGTAAGCCGCGATGGGATCAATTTTTCAAATGCCCACGCACTAAACTGCGCCGATCAAATCGTTCCGGTGGTCCTTACCCTCAAAGTAACCGATGCCGCAGGTAATACGAATCTGTGCGAAACCGAACTGATCGTACGAGATTTCCTCAAACCCGACCTTCAATGTCCGCCCAACCTTACCCTTAATTGCCAACAGGATTACACCAATTTAAACATAACTGGACAGGCTACGGCCTCCGATAATTGTGGGTTGGATACCCTGTTTTTTACCAATCAGCTTAATTTGGGGGCTTGTAACATTGGTACCCTCGCACGGGTGTGGCGCGCGCTCGACGAGGCGGGTAACGTGCGCACCTGTACCCAACAAATTACCATCGCGCCGCTTAGTACAGTTACTGTTCAATTCCCCAATAATAAGGTGTTGCAAGCTTGTGCTGGACCGCAGGATTTGTTGCCTGCCAATACCGGCAGTCCCAATATTGGCGGCCAATTTTGTTCGCCTTTATCCATTACCTATATAGATCAGGTGTTTTCGGCCCCGGCACCATATTGTAAACGTATATTACGGGCCTGGAAAGTGATTGATGGCTGTATTTATACGGGCAATATCGGGTCTCCGGGTATTTGGGAAAACACCCAAACAATAGATATCATAGATCAACAAGCCCCTGTACTTACCTTGCCGGCACCCATTGTTGCCACCACAGGTTCTGGCGTTTGTCAGGCTTATATCGATATACCCGCTGCTACTGCGCTGGATTGCAGTCCGGTGGTTACCATCATCCACAACAGTCCATATGCAGCAGCCCAAGGCGCCAATGCAGCAGGATTATATCCCGTGGGACTACACCAGGTTGTTTTTACGGCAACCGACGATTGTGGAAATTCGGCGCAAAAAACACTCAGTATTGAGGTGCGCGATCAGACCAAGCCCAATGCCTTGTGTAAAACGAATGTCACCTTGCCTTTGTCTGCCGGCGGCACGGCTGTTTTGACACCCAATGATCTAGATGCTGGCAGCAATGATGCCTGTACCCCAGCGGGAAGTTTGGGCAAATTCGTTGTGCCTTCCAATTTTAATTGCACCCAATTGGGATTAAACCAGGTCATCCTAACGGTCGGCGATTTGTCGGGTAATATAGCCACCTGCACAACTTCCGTAAAAATCACAGATCCCAATCAGTATTGTGGCACCGGCGCGGGCGACACCTATATTATAGGCGGCGGAATCGTGACCGAGTTAGGCGATACTGTTCGGAACCTGCCTGTTCAGGTTATGACCACGGGCTTGAGTATTTGGTCTGATTGTGACACGACAGGGCATTTCCTGGTCGAAGATATGGCGGCCGATTCGCAATACCGCATTCGGCCTTATAACAATGCCAATTGGTTCAATGGCTTATCGACCTTCGATTTAGTATTGATCTCCAAACATATCCTGGGCGTTTTACCCTTGACCTCCCCTTATAAGATGATTGCGGCCGACGCTAATAAATCGGGCTCGGTGACCACGTTCGATATTGTGCAGTTTCGGAAATTGATTTTGGGCATTTACGACACGGTGCCGGGTATTACGTCTTGGCGATTTATTCCGGCCAATTATACTTTCGAAAACCCCAACAATCCGTTCTCGGCAGGGTTTCCGGAAGAAATTGTGATTCCGAGTTTACAGGCCGATCAGTTGAGCAATGATTTTATTGGTTTAAAGGTAGGCGACATGAACAACAGCACCGATCCTGCCACGGCGCGTGCACCAAAGGATACTGTTTGGATGCATACAAAGGAACAGGTTTGGCGTTCGGGCAATGTTCAAATGCTTACATTGCAGTTGCCCGATTTAGCGATGGTGGATGGTTTTCAATTTGAATTGGAATTAGATACAGCGCTGGTGTACCTAGAGGAGCTGTTTCCGGCGGGCGTATTGCAACCAGATCATGTGGCCTTGCATCCTGGAGGACACGTGCGTGTAAGTTATAATGTGCTCACGCCGATGGAAACAGGGGAGGCTATTTTGTCCATGCAGCTTCGGGCAAAAAAACAGACCAGTACCCAAGATTTTTTGAAAATACAAACAGAACGGTTTGCCCCAGAGTGGTATGACCAGGCGGGTACGGCAAGTTTGATGCTCCAAATAGGCCCAGCCCAAGCAGGCAACAATCCATTGCGGTTACTGGGTGCCAGTCCGAACCCTTACACAACACACACCGTCCTCCAGTTGGAGGTGCCGCATCCGCAAAATTTGCAATTGTTTTTATACGATGCTTTTGGGCGCTTGTGTTTACAGGAGTCCAGGGATTTTTTATCGGGAACCCAGGAATGGCCTATAAAAACAACAAGCCCACCATCGGCGGGCTTGTTGTGGTATCAAATTGTAGATGAAGCAGGCGATATCCTGGTCGGAAAGTTATTGTATCAGCCAGAGCGTTGATTTACTTTTGGCCTTTTGCGAGTGCCTGAATTTGTTGGTACGCGGCTTCGCAATTTGCGCGGTATTGCGGGATCGACTGAAGAATATCTTTAACTTCTGCTTCAGAAATAACTTGATTGTCGCTTATGGGTGCTTTATCTGCCAGGGTAGTCGATGTGCTTGGTGTGTTCACTTTTACGTAAGTTTCCAGGCCGGTTAGCATGATACGTTGTTTTTCTTCGATGCCATCCAGTTCACCGCGAACCGATTCAATGATTGCTTTATTGGCCTTTTGGACGCTTGCAGGCAGTTTGCTAATTTCCTGGTTTACTTTATCGATTTCAGCCAGGTTCGATTTGGCATCAGAAACGGATTGATTGAGCGCACCCAGGTCAATTTGTGGGGCGGGGGCGCCTGTTTTTTCACTCGGGGTGGTTGTTTCCGGGGTGGATGCAGGTTTGGGGTCGTTTTGGCAGGCAAATACGAACAACACGCAGGCGATCAGTAGAAGTGAAGTATTTTTCATGAAATGAAAGAATTTGAAAGTGAAAAATAAGGAAAATGTGGGGCAAAGATAGAAAAGGTGTTTCAAAACGAGTAAAAACTTTAGGCGCGTATGGGCTTGATAACCAGGACTTAATTTGGTTTTGCAACAAGAAAAGCGGAAAAATATTGTTAATTTTCTTGCGAAGCAGTGTGAATGGATTACCTTAGCTATTCAAAGCGGTCAGTAAAAATGTGTTGAATCGCGAAACTTCTTGTTTAGTCAAAATATGTATATTTTTTGTACTGAGAAGTGGTTTCTGCAATTTATGGCATGTTTTTTGCGATTTATTTTTCGGTAAATTGTTTTGATTGGCACAAGCAATGAAACCGATTGTACTTTTTTAATCACATGAAAAGTTGATGTATTCAAATTTGTACGCCTTTAGTACTGTAAAAAGCACTCGCTGCAAGTAGACGAACCTACTTGAGTTAGTGCTTTTTGCATTTGAGTCCAAGTCAACATAACACGTTCAACGAATTTTATTCATTCATCGTAACCTTTTCACAATTACAATTCATTAACATGAAAAAAATGTTCGCTAAATTGGGAATGCCCTCTTTGCTGACTTTGGCTTTCTTGTTGTTCGGAATGTTTTTTGGTTCAAACCTGCAAGCGCAAGCGCTTACAGCAGTTGCACCAAATGCTAACAACATCAAGATTTTGGCAAACTGGAAAACATCTACAGAGTCTTTGCAAGCTTTAGAAGCTGAAATCGCCTCTTTGGATGCCATTCTTTCTTCTACAGGTGGCACACCTGCGTTGAAGATGAAGTACACCATCTATGCAGAGGCTAAAACCCTGTTGGAAGGTGGTCTTGCTGTACCAGTGGCTGCAACCACTGCATTTTACCACTATGCACCTGCTCCGGGAACGGATGGCGCAGTTGGTTCTGCTTTGAACCAGTCTGAGTGGAATTTGATTTACAACAATTTGATCAGCTTATTGAGTGTTTAATTCAAGCACTTTTAAACGCCAATGAACCAGATCATTTTCAATTTTTTTAACATTTACAAATAACATAATCTTATGATCAGTAAGATACTTTCAACAATTTCGTTGTCTGTTTTGTGTGTTGTGATGACAGTTGCTGTGGCTTCAGCCCAGACTTTCAACGGCAGCACAGTGAACACTGCGGGCAACTCATCTATTCCCTCTACGGGAACGGGCGGTTGTGGTGTAGAACCACAAACTGCCGCTACAGGCGGTACTCGATTTAACAATACAGTAGCGGGCGTTCCTGCTAACTACATTGTAGAATCTGTATTGCTCAACTTTACACACACTTTTGACGGTGACCTGGATATCTATCTTTTGGCACCAAACGGTCAAGTACTCGAGCTTTCTACCGACAATGGTGGTGCTGGTGACAACTTTACCAATACTGTATTCACAGATGCAGCAACAACAAATATCACTGCTGGAGCTGCTCCGTTTACAGGCCAATTCAAACCAGAAGGTTCAACGCTTGCAAGCACTTGTGGTATTACTGTAACTCCAAACGTTACAACCCTTTTGGGCTACACTGCTGGTCAGAACGGTACCTGGCAATTGCTTATTTTGGATGACGCTGGTGGCGACGTTGGTACTATGTTGAACTGGTCTATCACGTTCTCACCTCCTTGCGGCTTTGTACCTGCTTCTTTGGCTACAATCGTACTGAACGGTACAAACCCTGCAATTTGCGGTGTTGCTAACCAAGCATTCACGGCACCTGCGGTAATCGCTTCTTGCGCTCCTGGTACTTTGGTTACCGTGCAAGTTAATGGTGTTTTGTTCGGTACAGTAGCACCAGGTGCAACGTTCAACGTTTCTTTGTCTCTTGGTAACAGTGTAATTCGTTACAGCCTGCCAAATGGTGCATTCTTAATTCAGAATGTTACTGTTAATGACTTGGTAGCGCCTACCGTTACTTGCCCAGGTAATGTAACCATCAACTTGGATCCAGGTCTTTGTGATGCGGTTTATAACTACAGTGTATCTGCTTCTGATAACTGTGCTTCAAACGGCCCAATCACTACCTTGAACACCATTACTACTAGTGGTAACGGTAATGCTGTAGGTGGTATGGTATTCTTTGATTTGGTGAACACTTCTAGCACACCTTTGGTGATTTCTGCTTTCCGTGTAAATATCACAGCTGCTACTTTGGTAGATGTTTATACTAAAGTGGGTACACAAGTTGGTTTCCAAACAAATGCTGCTGCTTGGACCCTTGCTGGTCAGGCAAATGCAACAACTGGTCCATTCTCTGGTGCTTTCCCAGGTAACGGAACATTGACCAATGCGCCATTGACTACTGGTACCATCACGTTGCCTCCAAACTCTACTACCGGTGTTGGTTTGCGCACGGTTACTGCTTCTTCTAACTATACAAACGGTAACGGAGCTAACCAGACTTACACGAACGGTCCTTTGACTTTGAATGCTGGTTACGCTTCAAACGGTTTCTTCACTGCTGGTTTCACACCACGTGTATTTAACGGTTCTGTTGTATTCCAGGCCTTGATTCCACAGCCAACACCAGTTCAAATTGCTGGTTTGCCTTCTGGTTCAACTTTCCCACGTGGTGTTACAACCAACTGCTTCCGTGCAACGGATGCTGCTAATAACACGGCTTCTTGCTGCTTCACTGTAACGGTTTTGGAATTCCCAAATCCAGTTACACAATTGGTATGTAATGATTTGATTTACTTCTCTTTGGACGAAAACTGTTCAGGAGTAGTAGGCGCTGACGACGTATTGGAAGGTGGTCCTTATGGCTGCTACGACGACTACATCGTTGAATTGGATAGAACTGCTCCATTCGGTAACGGCCCATGGACACCTGCAGTTGCAGGTCCTGGCGACGTTGGTAAAACTTACCAGGTTCGTGTAACCGACCCAACTACAAATAACAAATGCTGGGGTAACATCAAATTCGAAGACAAATTGCCACCAGTATTGGTTTGTCGCGATCAGATCATCCCATGTAACGGTTCTCCTGTAGAAGAGCCAGCACCAGCGATCGTTGGCGCTCAAGTTCAAATCCAGAAGCCAAACAACCCAATCGGTGAGGCAGGTGCTGCTGTTCCAGACGTACAGACTTACAACTTTGACTATAGCTACATCCCAGTTGGAACACCAGTATTGGATGTAAACTGTATCATCAAATTGACTGGCCACACTTGGTTGCCAGACCTTGATATCGTTGTAACTGCACCAGACGGTTCTACTGCTGATGTATTTAGCTTGACAGGTTGCGCGGGTGCTGAATTCCCAATCGACCTGAAATTCGACGATGAAGGTGCAGGTAACTTGACGTTGTGCGCACAATTGAACGTAGCAGGCGCTCCAGTTCAGTGTGTTGTTGCACCAGGTGTATCAGGCCCAACTGTATTGGGTACTGCATTCGACGGCAAAAACGCAAGTGGTATTTGGCGTGTACGTATCTCCGACAACGTTGGCGGTGATGACGGTGTAGTAGAAATCGTAGGTTTGGAAGTTACTGTAAATGCACCAGCTCAACCCGTTGTTGACGCTTGCGGTCCATTCACTTTGACCTTCATCGACTCAGAAGTACCTGGTACTTGTGCAACTGGTTTCTCTAAAGTAGTAACCCGTAAATGGACAGCAGTTGACGCATCTGGCAACTCTTCTACTTGCGCACAGAAAATTAGCTACAAATTGCCAACATTGGATGATTTGGTTCCACCAACAGACTATGATGGCGTAGACGCACCAGCGTTCTCTTGCACAGACAATGCTTACCCAACTCCACAATGGATTGAAGGTCAAGGCTTGCAAGGCTTCCCATATGTATTTGGCGAACCTGTAGGTTGCACCATCAACTGGGAATACGAAGATTTGTTAATTGAAGTATGCGACGGCACGTACAAAATCCGCCGTCAGTGGTCTATCATTGACTGGTGTATCGGCGACGGTTTCGAATACAACCAAATCATTAAAGTAATTGACGAAGCAGGTCCAGCATTTGCTGCTCCAGCTAACCTGACAGTATCTACAGATCCATTCTCTTGCTGCGCGATCACGAACCTGCCAGACGTTATCATCGAAGATAACTGCTCACGGATCAACAACATCAGCGGTATGGTAATCGGTTTCGATCCATTCACAGGCGAGCAAATCGGTATGTTCAACATCGGTGGTTC
>CAIVGO010000677.1 GCA_903905445.1 uncultured Bacteroidota bacterium | reverse complement strand
CTCGGTGACGCTTTTGGATTGATAAGGCGCATTAAAGTTGATTGGAAAATGAAAGCCCATCAACAAGGCCAAACCAATGGCCATGTCGGAATACCCGCTGAAATCGCAATAAATCTGGATTGCGTACCCATAAACGGCAAATAGGTTTTCTAATCCGCTGTACTGCAAGGGTGAGTCAAATACCCGATCCACAAAATTGGCACTGATATAATCGGAAATGACTGCTTTTTTGAACAAACCGGTGCAAATCAGGAATACCGCTCGACCAAAATCTTCCCTGCTCACAAAAGGTACCCGGTTGATTTGGGGCAAAAAATCGGCCGCCCGTACAATTGGACCAGCCACCATTTGCGGGAAAAAAGTTACGAAAAACGCGTAATCCAGGATGCTGTCCAAGGCTTTCAATTCACCGCGGTACACATCAATGGTGTAACTCAGCGACTGAAAGGTGAAGAAGGAAATACCCGCCGGTAGTAAAATATCCCAAGGGCCCAGGCTGCAATCTGCCGCTGCATTCAAAAGTTCGGCAAAGTAGTTGGTGTATTTAAAATAGGCCAGCATGCCCAAGTTGAGCACCAAACTGCCCACCAAAAGCCATTTTTTGCGGTTTTTAGAAGGGGCTTGCTCAATCCAATGCGCTAAATTGTAATCGACAATGACGATGACTACATGCAACAGCCAGAAAATACCGGCGCATTTGTAATAAAAATACAGGGAAAAGATGGTTACCCACAGGATGCGCAATTGCTGTTGGTGCAACAAGGCACGGTACACGAGCATCAAAATCAGGAAGAAAAAGATAAAAAATCCGCTTGTAAAAAGCAGGGGCGCTTCCCGGTGGTAAACTAACTGATCTAAAACTTTGCTAAGGTCGAAATGGAACACGGCGCGAAGATAGCGCGCTTAGTGATGAGTGATGAGTGATAAGTGGTGAAATTTTTTTGGGCATGCTGGAAGGGCATGCGTAACACAAGTAGAATCAACCTTTTGGGAAGTTGGCTTTGATGTTTTGGGCGGCTAAGGTGGCGGTTTCCTGGAGGCGTTTTGCGCGGGTTTCGGGGCGTTTTGCGTTTAAAATCCATTCGAGGATGCCGCGTTTGGTGGAGCGGGAGAATGCGTCCCAGTTTTGGCGGGCTGCCGGAATGGCATCGAGGGCAGCGGTGAGATCGGGTGGTTCCATGAGCATTTCTACTTCATTGAGGGCATCCCAAGTGCCGGTTCTTTGGGCGAGTGCCACTTTCTCCAGTCCGGCAGGCATCATCAAACCGGCTGCGGTGAGGCGTTCGACGCGCTCTTTATTGGGTTTTGACCAATTGCTTTTGGGTTTGCGGGGTGAAAACAGTTGTTTGTAACTTTCATCATCGATTTTATTCGGGACACTGTCGATCCAGCCAAAGCAAAGGGCTTCTTCTACGGCTTCATCGTACGAAACCCGGGGTTTTCCGCTTTCTTTTTTATAATAAATGAGCCATACGCCGGTGGCAGTCAGGTGGTTTGCTTCGAGCCATGCCCGCCATTCAGCGCGGGTGGGTGGATAGAAATGTTCCATAAGTATGCATTTTTAATAATCCAGCAAATTTAAAACAAGTCGAATAACAAACCCTGTTAAAGGGGCAATAATTACACGAATTTGGCGGCTTTGTACACCCTACAAAGGGCGCAAGACGTTAAATCTTCAATAATCTTAGCTACTGCATTTCAACATGCCAATGCATTGGTTATTTTTGCCATTCTTAATTTCATGACTTGCAGGGATCACTGCCCGCGTCTGTTTACCGACAACACTATGCACAACCAGCCTTTTACCTTTACGTTCGTATCCCGATTTGTTTTCCTGACCATCACCTTGTTCATTTTGGCCAACCATGCCAACGCCCAGGTAACCTATGCACCACCTACATCGCCGCCCGTTTCTGTCAAACTGGTTTTTAAAGGCGATACCATCGGTACAGAAACGTCGGTAGTATCGGTTTCCGCCCAGCAAAAAGTAGTGTTTAATGTAACCGGATTGCAAGGCAACCTTGCCTGCCGCGATGGTGGCATTGAAATAAAATTGCGACAAGGTACTTCGGCCATCATCCCGCTCAATGCAGCCAACCGCTATACGTTTGTGATGAACAATCAAATTGCGTTTTTTACCATTTGGTGCAATGGCTCAAAAAAAGGCAGTGGCTTCATTTTGAATAAACCTGTACCCGACGCACCCTCTAATGCGGACAAAACCTCCAATACAAAGATAGAACCTCAAATTTCTTCTGCATTTACCCTGCGGGATGCCATTAAACTGGCCGAGTTATACCGCAACCGGCCGAGTGGTTGGGAGTCCTCCATGCAACTGGTTTTTTCTAAATATGGCATCAAAGATTGCAAAGGTTATCCGTATTTGGAGCCCTATTGCAGCATCCTGGAACCCAAGCTGGGGCCTGTTAATTATGCTGGCGAAGGTGATTCAAAACTGGCACAACCCGG
>CAIVGO010000676.1 GCA_903905445.1 uncultured Bacteroidota bacterium | reverse complement strand
CATACAGGGGGCCCAAGCTGGTAATATCAAAAAAATGTTGCTCCATTATGCTGTTGCGCTGTCTATTCGGGTCATGCGTTTAAAGAAATTCAACATCACGATCAGCAGGAAAAGCGGGATTAGCGAACAGTAGAAAGCTGTTTGTCCACCGTATTGTTCAAAAATGAAGCCAGTTATGATCGAACCGGTCGTTCCACCCAATGCAGAGAACAAAATAATCAGTCCAGACATTAATCCGTGCCGGGACGCTGGCAGCGAACTCAGGATGGCGGAGTTGATGGCCGGATAAATTGGGGCCAGGAAAAAGCCGATTAACGGGAATGCAAAAGCGATGGGGGGCACGTCCGCGAGGGTGTTAATCGCACGTTGAGGCAAGTTTTGCGTAAGCGGAATAACGAGCAGCACTAATATTGCTGCCAAAAGGAGGCAAGACACCAAAACATACAACCAATTGTATCTTTTTAGCAAAAACCCGGCAAAAAAGCGCCCTGCGGCAATAGAGGCCGATAAAATACTGGCCATCTGGATGCTGAGGCTCACCGGCAATTTCATCACTTCTTTGTTGAAGGTGGGCAGCCAACTCATGATGCTTTGCTCGATGAGCACGTATAAAAAGGCGCAACCGATAAACGACAAAACCAGGGGGAGGGCCAGCATTTTAAACATGGCTGCGATGTCACGCCAACTGGTGCTGGTGTTTTCGGCGGTTTTGGCAGCGGTTTCGTCCAAAGGAGCACTCCAAAGCAATACAAAGGCCAATAAACTCAAAGCGCCCAGGAAATAATACACCTGCAACCAGGCTGTAGAAGTAGGGTCTGCATCGTTGATAAAGGCACCGAAAATGAAATACCCGGAAAGCACGCCGATCATAAAAAACGACTCGATAAAACTCATCAAACTGAGGTGCTCTTTTTGATCGCGGGTAATCAGTCCGATGGTGCTGTACACCGACATTTTGATCAAGGCAAAACTAGCACCCACCGCGGCGAACAAAATTTTTGTCATCGTAAAACCTCCCACCAAGGGCATGGTAAAACAGGCCGCTGCGGTAATGCCCAAGGCCGCAAGCATGGCATTTTTGTATCCGATGCGGACGATATAGGACGAAATCAGGAAAGAAAGCAGGGAAATACTCAGGTCTTTAAAAGCCTCCAGCACCGAAGCCGAAGATTTCAAAATGCCGTAATTGTTTTGCACCTGCAGCATGACCGTACCGACACTATTCAGCAGGATGGCAAATACAAAGTAATTGAGGAAAAGAGAAATTTTTATTTTTAAGTTTGACATAACAGCGGAACTTTATTTCCCGCATAAGTACAACATTAAACCAGGATTTAAAAGGATTTGAGGGATGGATGGATAAAAAAATTGATTTTCAATGGATTAGAAGCCAACTATTTTCATAACCACTGTACCAGGATTTAAAAGGATTTGAGGGATGGATGGATAAAAAAATTGATTTTCAATGGATTAGAAGCCAACTATTTTCATAACCACTGTACCCGGATTTAAATGGATTTGAGGGATGGATGGATAAAAAAATGATTTTAAATGGATTAGAAGCCAACTATTTTCGTAACCACATTGCGTTGACTTTATCTGCAAATATTTGATTTAATCCCAAATCACATTTTTTCCGCGCCGGATATAGCGCCGCACATTTACCCAAAATGCCGTAAACAGGTAAATAATGAGCGGAGAGCCCATGCCAATAAAAGAGGTGTAAATAAAATACTTGCGCACCTCTGTAGGGGCGACTTCCATTTTTTCTCCGAGGTATTGGCAAACGCCAAAAGCGCGCCGTTCAACCATATCTTTAAACCAATTCTGGAGCATTTTGTCCTTAAGTTTTATTCAAAAAAGCGTACACAACACAAAAATAGCATTCTTTGAAGACTAAAGCAAGCCTTGTCCCTTTTTTTACGGGGAAATAGCCGCCGCACGTCGTTTAATATTGGTTGAACTAATCTACTTTAGCTGCGTTTTTATGTTTAATCGTTTGGCAATCACCAACGATCCAACTGCGTAACCCACCTATGATGCACAAATTTCTACTTGCCAGCCTGTTCGCGGCGTTCCTGGGCTTTCTTTTTTCCGGTTGTATTACGACCAGTACTTCTTACACGCGGGTACCACCGGGTATTTGGCGGGGGGTATTATCGCTCGAAAAATTCAGCATTCCAACCAATAAAAAGGACACGATCATCTTGTTGACGGACCAATTCCAGGAAGGGGAGTTGCCGTTTCAATTTGAAGTGGTTTATACAGATGCGGAGCGTTTTTATGTCGACATCATCAATGGAACGGAGCGGATTCGTTGCGACAGTATTCGTTACGGGCGCGACCGCACCATGGCCCGCGATACGATGAATATTTATTTTCCCGAATATCAGTCGTATATACATACCGATATTCGTGGAGGCGTAATGCAAGGCGAATGGGTCGTAACCACAAAAGAGAAATACAAGATTCCGTTTTATGCCCACTCGGGCAGGGATTACCGCTTTACGAACATGCGCGAAAAGCCGGTGAAGGATTTGACGGGTAGCTGGGCCACCTTGTTTGGGGTTGAAAAACCGGAAGATCAGGAAAAGGCGATCGGCGAATTTAAACAGCAAGATAATTATCTGGCGGGCACTTTTCGCACCGAAACGGGCGATTACCGTTTTTTGGAAGGCACGGTGCAAGGACGCAAATTTTACCTGTCTTGTTTTGATGGTGCCCATGCCTTTTTATTCAGTGGCAGCATCAAAGGGGATACCTTGCAAGGCGAATTTCGCTCAGGCAAACATTTAAAAACCTTGTGGACTGCCTGGCAAGATTCGAGTTTCCAACTGGGCAATCCTGATACTTTGACCGGGTATGACGCCCAGGCGACGTTACAATTTGAACGCACGACCCCGGAAGGCACGGTTTTGAAATATCCTGGTGCGGAATTTGACAATAAAGTTAACATCTTCACGATTTCGGGTACCTGGTGCCCCAATTGCAAAGATGAGCAGTTGTTTCTGCGCGATTTTTTAAAAGCAAACCCGGAAATGGCCAGCAAAATGAAGGTGACCAGTTTTTCCTTTGAACGTGGGAAAGACGTCAACAAGGCCAATCAACAATTGACCGCTTACAAAAATCGCCTGGAATTGCCGTTCCCCTTGGTGTATGGCGGTTTGGCCACGACGGAAGAGGCTGGTAAACTGTTTCCGGCGCTTCGTAATATCTCCGCGTTTCCAACCATGATTATTGTGGATAAAAAAGGCAAAATACGTCGGGTTCACACCGGTTTTGATGGACCAGCGACCTCTAAGTATGCCGGATTTCAGCAGGAGTTTTCGGCTTTGATGGGTGTGCTTACTGCTGAAACTGCGCAGTAAACCATGGTCTGAACCAGGATTTTAATGGATTTGAAGGATGGATGGATAAAAATTGATTTTCAATGGATTGGAAGCCAGCTATTTTCAAAACCACTTTGCGTTGCCTTTAAATGGATTTGAAGGATGGATGGATAAAAATTGATTTTCAATGGATTGGAAGCCAGCTGTTTTCAAAACCTATAATTTTACTAACCAGGCAATTTTCTGTTTGGCTGTCAGTTTTTTTAATCAACCCAATTCATTGCAAATTATCTAGTTAATAACATGAACCGAATTGTCCTTGCCTACTGTCACCAAAATCGTGCATTGGCCGATTTTATTGATCAAAATTTAAGCAAAATTGGAATTCCTTTTGAGCATATGCATGATCAGGAGGAAGGGTCTTATGGGGTATTTGCCCAACAATTACTTCAGTGTGCAGAGCCTGTTTTGCTGATTGTAACGGATAATTTGCTCAAAAGTCAGGCTTGTATGACCGATTTGTTTGCAGCCGTGCAAGCATTAAATCAACGGAATAAACTGGTGGTTGCAGTGGCGCCCGGGAGCATCAGCCAGGACGGCGGACAAACGTACGAAAGCGTGGTTACCCATTTTGATCGGATGGTGTATGCCTTGCAATACATGAATTACTGGCAAAATAACTGGCTGGACCTGAGTACCCGCCAGTTGCAAGCAGAACAGTCTTCGGAAAAACAGGCACTCACCACATTGCTTGATTCCAGCAGAAAAATTGCGAACGAAATCGGGGAATTGATTTCTTTGTTCCGGGAAGCGACGTATACGAATTGGGAGGACCTGATTGCCCAGGATTTCAAACTGTTTTTCAATAAATTTGGGCTGAATCAATGGCATGAAACCTATGTAGAGCAAAACCGCCAGACCGGTTCATCCCCCTCCGTTGTGGCGACTGAACCTGCGCAAGTGCCTGTGCAAACGCCTGTATCCGAGCCAGTTGCAGATCAAACGCCTGTTGAAGATACAGGATTGAAATCAATTCCGGTGGTGATGGGAGGGATGCTGACGCCCGTTCCATTGGAGCCGCCTGTTAGGCAGCCCGAACCAGCGCCGTTTACCAGCATGGATACCTTAATTGAAAGTTTACCTGAACCGGAATTGCCTGCAGTTGAGAACCAAACGCAATCAGAAATTGCTGATTCCGAGGCCGTTCCAGCAACTTCAGCGCCCTTACAGGAGTTAAACAAGGAAGCTTATTCGGAAACTGAAATACAACAAGCCATTCAGGATGCCTGGCTTTGGATGGATAAAGGACATGTGGAGCAAGGGCTGGAGCTGTTGCAATTGAGCCTGGATCAACATCCGGGGCATGCCGGCTTGCAACTTGCACTCGAACAAGCAAATGCTCGTTTCCCCTCTTTCGCAGCGCAAGACAATCCGGAAGCACCTGTTGAGGAAATCCAGGAGGTGCCGATGATGCAGGATACCGAACGGGTTGTGCAGTCGCTGGATGAAGAAACCCGTAGTTATACCTACATGGGCGATAAAGCGGCCGAAAAAGGCGATTACTTGTTTGCAAAATATTGTTGGGACCGGGTGGCCGAACTCGATCCACAATATCCGGGCATTTACCGCAAACTGGCGCTGATGACCCATGAACACCTGCGGGATTATAAAGAAACGACCGTTTTATATTTGCAAAATGCGCTCAAGGAAAATCCCGACGACCCGGAAGTATTGATGGCGATTGCAGAGCATTTCCATTCCAATGGGCAATTGTCTTCCGCAGAAGCGTATTATCTGAAGGCCATTCAATTACAACCGGCGCTCAAAACCCGGGAAACAGACCTGCATTTTTCACCCTATGCCTCTGAAGCAGCCGTTGAAATACCGGCAAATCCGATAGAAAGACCGGAACCAGCGCCTGCTGAACCGATATCGGCCCCTATCCTGGTGCCCGATCCTTTGGCGCCCGTTCCAAAAGAAAAAGTCCTGACGGTGATGATTACTGGCGCTACTTCTGGCATTGGTCGGGCTACCGCCGAATTGTTTGCCCGCCATGGTCATCGGTTGATCCTGACCGGACGTCGGGTAGAGCGTTTGGCTGCGGTGAAAAATGAATTGGAACAGGCTTATCGCTCCGATGTTTTACTGCTGCCATTTGATGTGCGCGATCAACACACGGTGCAGGCCGTTATAGATGGATTGCCTGAACAATGGCAGGAAATTGACGTATT
>CAIVGO010000675.1 GCA_903905445.1 uncultured Bacteroidota bacterium | reverse complement strand
GATGTTGGTGACAGCGCTGAATACCAAAATTGGCTACTACAACGCGGCGGGTATTGCCCAAAATGCGCACAAAAAAGGCATTACGCTAAAAGAATCGGCCCTCGAATTCGAATTGAAAGGACTCGATTTCAAACACATGACATCCGAGCAATTTGATGCATGGGTGCGGCCCGAAGATATGGTTGGAAATCTGTAATATATTTCCGTCCAAATGATTGATCCCGAATTTTGGTTTTCACTAAAATTCGGGATTTTTATATCAGAATGTAATCGCTAGTGTCGGGGTGACTGAAAAAGTCGCCCCGACACTAGCGATTACGCATTACCACGAATATCTGGCAAGTTTAGAAGTTACTGCGGCTTGAGTGTGGCCGTTGTGCTACCACAATGCAGCATCTGTTTTCCGAAATACGGATTGTTAATTTCTTCTTCCAGGCTCAGCCAGTTTCCGCCTTTGCCGTTGTTGTACATGGGGCAATAATCGAAGTACACGGTGGTACCCGGTTTTACTTCCTTCATTAAGTCGTACACCTTGCTTGTCAGATCAGAAAAAGCGGCGCGTTGTTTTTGGGTGTCCGTAATGCCCTGAATTTTTGTGGCATCGGCACCCAGGCCTGTTTTTAGGTTGGTCCAGGCAGTATTTTGTGGAGCGGTCATTGCCCCGGTGTTTACTTGTGCCAGCGCATCCGAAAGCACTTTTGCTTTTGCAGCGGCCATTTTACCATCGGTGGCGACTAAGGCATCTTTTAGTTCAAAATAAGCGGCATACACGGCCGACAATGGATTTACCACAACCGCCTGTTTTTTGGTCATGCCGCCCGTGGGCTTCGCATCCGGGATGATGGCCGCAGCAACTTTCACCGGGCGCTCATATTGGCAACAGGTCGGCAAGTTGTTGTAGGTGGTATCGGCAGCGGTGAATTTGTCGCTATCGTACCCCGCTTCGGCAATACGCGCCAAAATGGCGTCTACGTTCGTGCGGGTGCTGTCGAAAGTAAAGATGGCGATTTTGGTGTCCATATCCCAGGTAGCCTGCGCTTCCCCTTTTACAAATGCGGCTTTTTTAATGGTTTTTTCACACATGCCGCAATCGCCATACACCGTCGTTTGAACGGTTTTGGCGTGTTGAATTTGTGCATCGCAGGCCGTGAAGGTCATGAATGCAAGTAAAAGTATGCTGGAATGGATCAGATGTTTCATGGTCGTAACAATGTTTGTATGTACAAGTATCTTTCAGCCAATCTATATTGGCTGAAAGCGGCACAAAAATAGCGGGAATTATTGTTTTCTGGTTGGAAAAACGACCATGCTAAAACCGAGGTTTGTTCTTCCTCTTGTTTCTGCCATTCAAAAGTACATAAATTTTACTGTAAAAACAAGGTTGGGGGTGGTTTTGGGGACAACTTAACGTACGACCGCTAATAAGGCCTTGAAAGTTTCTCTTCTTTCAAAATAACCGCCAACCCCGCCAAAAACACCAGGTTTTTTACAATGTACTGCCCTACAATGGTAAACCCATAAGGCGCATGCGTAAAGGAAACATGCGGAAAGAAAAACAAGGGCAAAAACGTGAAAAGCATGTGGACTACTGCCGCCTGCGCGCCGATGCGGGTGAAGCGCCCACTCAAGAAAATTACCCCGATGGCAACTTCCCAAATTGCCAATAACATCAGGTTCACATCATCCGGAATGAGCCCAAACGTGATCACCCGGATGGTATCTTTGGCCAACATTTCTGCCGGACTTAAGCCATCGAAAAACTTGAGGATGCCAAACCAGAAGTAATTGATCCCAATGGCCCAACGCAACAAACGGGTGGTGTTGGCGAAAATGTATGCATTTAAGGTGATGAAAATGTTCATGAGAAAAAATGAATTAACAGGGTAAAAAATGCTTTTAAACGGGATTATTGCAAAAAGCGCTAAATCGTAGCAAAGTGGGCGGTAAAATGCCTCAAAAATGGTGGCTCGTAGGTGATCCGAAAGCCACTTGCCTTTGCGCGGTGTTTGCGCAATTCCTCAAAAGTTTCAATCACATAATCAATATGGCTTTGGGTGTACACGCGCCGCGGAATAGCGAGCCGCACCAGATCCATGGTGGCGGGGATGAGTTGTCCGGATGCATCGTATTTGCCAAACATCACGGAGCCGATTTCACAGCAGCGAATGCCCGCCAGACGATACAATTCGCACACCATTACTTGCCCGGGATATTGATCCAAGGGAATGTCGGGGTAAAAAGCGCGGGCATCAATGTACACGGCATGCCCACCCGCCGGACGCATAATGGGAATACCCAAGGCATGGAGGTTTTCGGCTAAATATTCGGTACTTTTGATGCGGTAATGCAAATAATCGGGCTCAAAAACCTCTTCCAAACCGATGGCAATGGCCTCCATGTCGCGGCCCGACAGTCCGCCATACGTTGAATATCCTTCGGTGATGATCAATACGGTGCGGCATTGGACCGCCAAATCGAGGTCGCGCAGGGCCAGGAAGCCGCCCATGTTGACCAACGCATCTTTTTTGGCGCTCATAATGCAGCCATCCGCGAGGCCAAACATTTGCTGGGCAATTTCGCGGTAAGTGGTGTGTTCAAAACCCGGTTCGCGGTGTTTGACAAACCAGGCGTTTTCGGCGATCCGGCAAGCATCTAAGATAAATCGGATGCCATATTTTTTACAAATTTCCGATACCTGGCGGGCATTTTCCATGCTTACCGGTTGTCCGCCGCCGCTGTTGTTGGTGACGGTAAGTACCACGGCCGCGACGTTTTCCGGTCCGTATTTTTCAATATTTTCCAGCAGTTTTGCCGTATCGAGGTTGCCTTTAAAGGGGTGCAACAGGGCGGGATCGCTGTTTTCTGGGATGGGGCAATCGATGGCGGTTGCGCCCGAAAACTCAATATTGGCCCGGGTGGTATCAAAATGGGTATTGCTGATGAACACTTTACCCGCGCCGCCAATGCGGGTGTACAACAAATGCTCGGCCGCACGCCCCTGGTGGGTAGGCAAAATATAAGGACAACCCGTCAGGTCCTGCACCGCTTTTTCCATGCGCAACCAACTCGAAGCTCCCGCATAACTTTCATCGCCCCGCATGATGCCCGCCCATTGCGCGCTGCTCATCGCCGAAGTGCCGCTATCTGTCAGCAAATCAATGATTACCTGATCCGAGTGCAACAAAAACGGATTAAAATGGGCGTGTTGGAGGTATTCCTCGCGTTGTTCCGGGGTCGTAAGGCGAATCCGCTCCACAGTTTTGATGCGAAAAGGCTCGATAATGGTCTTAAATTGCATGTTTTTTCAGTTATAACGTACCGCGCCGTTCTTGTTCTGCCTCTATGCTTTCAAAGAGGGCTTTAAAATTGCCTTTACCAAAAGATTTGGCCCCTTTGCGCTGGATGATTTCAAAAAACATCGTTGGACGATCTTCTACCGGCCGGGTAAAAATTTGCAACAGGTAGCCTTCATCGTCGCGGTCGACCATAATGCCCAGCTCTTTGAGTACAGCCAATTGTTCGTCGATTTCACCTACCCGATCGGATACGGTATCGTAATAATTGCCGGGAACGTGCAAAAATTCGACGCCGCGTTTGCGCATTTCGCTGATGGTGAATACGATATCATTGGTTGCCACCGCAATATGTTGACAGCCCGGGCCTTCAAAAAATTCGATAAATTCCTCGATTTGTGATTTTTTCAATCCAAAAGCGGGTTCGTTGATCGGGAATTTGATGCGACCGTTGCCATTGGTCATCACCTTGCTCATCAAGGCCGAATATTGGGTGGAAATGTCTTTGTCATCAAATGAAATGAGGTTGGCAAAACCCATGGTATCGTGGTAAAACTTGGCCCATTGGTTCATTTCTCCCAGGGTTACATTGCCTACCATGTGGTCGATGTATTGCAAACCGGTGGGCGCCGGGTTGTATTCCGACAACCAGGCTTCATACCCAGGCAAAAACAAGCCCTGGTAATTGTTGCGTTCCACAAAAATGTGCACGGTGTCGCCGTAGGTATGGATACCGGAGCGCACGACTTCGCCAAATTCATCTTTTTCGATAGTCGGTTCCATGAATGCCTTAGCGCCGCGCGCAGTTGTTTCGCGAAAAGCAGCCTCCGCATCGTCTACCCAAAGCGCGATGACTTTTACCGCATCGCCGTGTTTTTTGATGTGGTCGGCAATCGGACTATTGGAATGCAGGGGCGTGGTGAGCACGAGACGTATTTTGTCCTGTTTTAAAACATAGGAAGTACGATCGCGCATCCCAGTTTCCAAACCCGCATAGGCCAGCGATTGAAACCCAAAAGCCGTTTTATAATAATGGGCTGCCTGTTTGGCATTGCCCACATAGAGTTCTACATAGTCGGTACCGAGCAGCGGCAGGAAGTCCTCCGCATCCGGAAAGATTTTTTCCAGCCCATATTGATAGTCGGCGATTCCGGTGAGTTTTGACATGTTTTGACGGAATTTTATTTGTTATCAGTTGTTTTAAAGGCGTACTGGCGGAATTAAAACCCGTCCATCATCCAGGATTTGTAATAATCTTCCACATTGAGTTGTAAAGCAGCGGTGGTAATCATCATCGGTTTAAATGGGTCGATCATGACGGCTAATTCTTCGGTCGATTTTTTGCCGATGCTGCGTTCAATGGCGCCTGGGTGTGGACCGTGGGGAATGCCGGCCGGGTGTAAGGTGATTTGCCCTTTTTTGATGTTGTTGCGGCTCATAAAGTCGCCATCCACGTAGTACAGCATTTCATCGGAGTCGATGTTGCTGTGGTGGTAAGGCGCCGGAATGGCCTCGGGATGGTAATCGTACAGGCGTGGCACAAAAGAGCACACCACAAAACCATCGGCTTCAAATTGCTGGTGGATGGGCGGCGGCATATGGATGCGCCCGGTGATGGGTTCAAAATCAAAAATGGAAAAGCCATACGGGTAATGGTAGCCATCCCAACCGATCACATCGAAGGGGTGCGTGCCATACACGTAGGGGTACATCATGCCCTGTTTTTTGATAAATATTTGAAAATCACCGCGTTCGTCATACGTTTCGAGGTCTTGCGGCAACTTGAAATCGCGTTCACAAAACGGCGAATGCTCTAGCAATTGTCCGTAGCGGTTGCGGTATCGCTCGGGCGTGCGCACGGGACTGAAAGATTCCATCACCAGCAAACGATTGTCCTGGGTATCAAATTCGACTTGATAAATGGTGCCGCGCGGAATCACGAGGTAATCGCCGTATTGAAACGGGATCATTCCGAAAGCCGTTTTCAACATACCACTGCCTTTATGCACAAATAGAATTTCGTCGGCGTCGGCGTTTTTAAAGTAATAGTCTTCGGTTCCGTTTAAAGGTGCAGCAAGGCCCAAATGTAGATCGTGGTTGACAAAAAGTGTGGTGCGGCTTTCGAGGTAATTGTCATTGACGGGCAGGTCAAATCCCTGAAAACTGAGTGCTTCCAGGTTTTTTTGCACCGCAATTTGAGGCGCTACGGGATAGGGTTCGCCCCTGAATTTGACGATGGTAGGTGGGTAAAGATGGTAAACGAGCGACGAAACCCCCGAAAAGCCTTGTGTGCCAACGAGTTCTTCGGCGTATAATTTACCATTGTCTTCATTACGGAATTGAACGTGTCGCTTCCGCGGAATTTTTCCAAGGCGGTGGTAGAGCATAGATGGTCGGGCTGATGAAACAAGTTGGCAAAGTTGCCTCGGCTTCTGTTGGGCTTAGCTGACTAATAATAAGTTGGTGTATGACTTTTATCAACTTGAAAAAACCGTGAAAACGTTACCCCGCTCGTTGATGCGCGTCATTGCGGCCCGATTGCAATGCCCACAGCTTGCAGACCTAAACTTAAACCGGTGATTTGGCTGCTGTACCTTTTGTGTTTGTTGCTCGTGCTGCTCGGCTTGGCGCTCTGGATGCCTTTCCGAGTAGAACTTGATACCGAGCAAGGGGTGTATCAAGTAAAATGGCGCGGTATTTTCAAGTTGTGGGCCGAAACCGCGGATGAACAATGGCATTGGTGGGTGCAGGTATTTTTCTGGAAAATGGAATTAAAATCCACAACAGCGCCCAAAGCGGCCTTGAAACCCCAAAAACCGACGAAAAAAAGCCGTAGAAATTTGACCATGAAGCAGTTATGGGCTTTGGCGAAAGGCGGTTGGAAAGCCTTGCATCTGGAGTATTTGCGGGTCAACTGGGACACCGACGATTTTCTGCTCAATGCCTGGTTGTATCCGGTATTTCAGGCGGCAAGTCGGGGGAAACGCCAGTTGCGGATCAATTTTCAAGGCGAACAAAACATAGCAATTTGTCTGCAAACGCGGCCATGGTATTTGGTCATGGTTGTCGTGCGCGTCCTTTTTTTCACTAAAAAATGAACAATCATGCAAACGAATTTTGAAGAAGTACTCACAAAAGTTACCGACTTTTTAAAATCGGAGGCCAAAACAGAAACAGTGATTGGCAAAGAATTCACCTTGGGCGAATTTAGTTGTGTGCCAGTCATCCGCGTAGGATTAGGCTTTGGCTACGGTGGTGGCGAGGGAGAAGACGATAAAAAATCGCACGGTGGTGGTTCCGGCGCTGGTGCAGGGATTGGCGTGGAGCCGCTGGGCTTTTTAGTAACCCGCGCCTCCGAGATTTCCTTTGTTCCTACCCGCAACAGCAAAGGGCTGGCGGCCGCTTTTGAAAAAATGCCGGATGTGTTGGAGAAATTCCTGGCTGGAAAGGATAAAGCTGCGACCAATTAGATTTCGAAATTCGGTGTTCGGTGTTCGGTGTTCTGCTGTTCCCTTTTTAAAATATCGAACAGCAGAACACCGAACACCGAATATCGAAATAAAGGGTAGTGCCAAATTGGTTACATTCAGCACTACCCTTTCACTTTTTTTGCAACCAATGTACAATATCGCTGATATTTAACCTAAAACCACCTAATCTATAATCCGGGCTGTAAATTGGCCATTTTTAAAATTAATGTAATCCGAATACATAACGCCCGAATTACCCGGGTTTTTCTTTTCTAAATGGATATTGAAAGAGCCCTTTACCATTTTATTTACCAAATCAATTTCTTCAACTTTAAAATCATTCAATTTACTTAAATCACAAGTCCATCGTGCGTCGTAAACATCCCCATCCGAGAGAGCCCTCGAATAAGAGCAATAGGCAAGGTTTTCATTTTTTTGAAAGCTTTCAGAATCATAGATTTGATATAATCCAGGACTTTGACTAATATTCACAAAAGTGAAAGTTTCCCTTAAATATTGATCATCAAGATCATTAATTGTGGTAAATCTAACTTGAAATTTTTCATTTGGTAACAATCGTGCAGCACAATTAGCAGTCCAGGAAATTTCACCAAGTCCAGGGACTTCCTTGGTAGCTGTACATAAAAAAGAATCTGATAAAAAAGCAAACCGCTCTAAATCAACATTGCTTTTAAAGGAATCATCTTTTTTACAAGCACTTAAAAAAGCAAGCAGGATGGCGAAGCAGGTAATTATGTGTTTCATAGTTGTGTTAAATTTTAAAAAGGTAGTGCCAAATTTAAAAACTCAGCACTACCCTTCAGTTTTTCGGTTGTTGTTATTTTACGATTGCGAATCGGATGGTTTGGCTTTTCTCTTTGCAGGATAACTACTGCGTTCAAGGAATAGTATACATATTGATATGCTCAAAACAAAAGTAATGATTTTAAATTTAAACTTTTAGTGCTCTATAAGTTTTTACAAAAAATTAATATAGCCATATTTTATTTTAAATTTTACCAAAAAATAAAAATAATAAATCTCGTCTGCGTCCTCCAGAATTGCGATCGTGAGCGAATATAACCTAACGGACACTACATGCAATGCACCAAAGATCATTCATCTAAAGCAAAAAATGATACAGGATGCATTTTTCACAATCACCCACATCGAAAATTTCGAAATTCGGTGTTCGATATTCGATATTCTGCTGTTCCCTTTTTAAAATATCGAACTCCGAACACCGAATATCCAACACCGAAATTAGGAAGAGATAACCCGCCCATCCTCCATCTCAATAATCCGATTGGTATTATTCGCAAAACTCTGATCGTGTGTGACGATCAGCAGTGTTTGTTTTGCTTCGGACGCTAGTTGCTTGAAAATACCGAACACGATATCGCTGTTCTTTTTATCTAAGTTGCCCGTTGGTTCATCGCCCATAATGATGATAGGGTCATTGATCAAGGCCCGGGCAATGGCTACCCGTTGCTTTTCGCCGCCGGAAAGTTGGTTGGCTTTTTTGAGGGCCAAACTTTGGATGTCTAATTTTGTCAGGTGTTCCATGGCGCGGTGTTCTACTTCTGCTTCCGAAAGTTTACCGAGTTTTAAGCCGGGCAACATCACATTTTTCAGCACCGAAAACTCATTCAGGAGGTAGTGGAATTGAAAAACGAAGCCGATTTTTTCATTGCGGATGTGCGCCAGTTCGGCTTCCGTTTTATCGCGCATGATTTCGCCGTCTATCCACAATTCGCCTTCGTAATCGGTATCCATGGTGGATAGGATGTACAGGAGGGTCGATTTTCCGCAGCCCGATTTGCCGGTAATGGCTACAAATTCGCCTTGATGGATGGCAAAATCTATCTCGTTCAACACTTGTACCCGCACGGGGTCGTTGAAGTATTTGTTGATTTTTTTTGCTTGTAAAACAATATCAGCCATGTTATTTGCCCCGAATGATGATGACCGGATCCACTTTGCTTGCTTTTAAAGCCGGAAACAAACCCGCTAAATAGGTGGTTACTAAGGCAAATGTGAGTCCGACACAATAGTAAAATGGGTCGTAATTGACCGGATAATGCGTTACAAGGGGCAAGGCGGCGGTGTTAAACGGCACATGCTCGATGGCAATGGAAAGTAAAAATCCGAACAAGAGCCCACTTGCGCCGCCTACGATGCCAATGCTCAAGGCGATGCCCAAAAATATATTGCGTACATCGCGGCCCGAAAAACCGGTGGCTTTCAAAATCGCGATGGTGTCCATTTTTTCATAAATCATCATGTTGAGGATGTTGTAAATGCCAAATCCTGCCACGATAAGCAAGGTGATGCCGACCACATATGAAATAAGGGTTCGGATAAAAGTGCCGGTTTCAAACTGTGCATTGGCGGTTTGAATGTCTTCCGCATCGCAATCGAACAAGCGGGCATATTCTTTGGCCACTTGCGGCGCCATGTTCAGGTCTTTTAAATTGATTTGCAGGTCGGTAAGGTAGGTATTAGACTGATCCAGCAGTTTTTGGGCCGTTGCGATGGAGGCATAACTTTGCACTTTATCCAGGTCTTTTACGCCTGATTCAAATATGCCCACCACTTTTAAGGACAATTGGTCGCCTTTGGCGGTAGTTACCTGAATGACGTCTCCAATCTGTGCCAGCAGTTTTTGGGCGACGCCAATGCCTAGCACAATGCTATTGGGCACGTTTTT
>CAIVGO010000674.1 GCA_903905445.1 uncultured Bacteroidota bacterium | reverse complement strand
GAAGCCGCCGCCCTCGGTAAAGCTCATATCGTACATAACCTCATGGTTGCGGTTCCAGATTAAACCGGCAGATTGCATGCTTGAAAGGTCGCGGCCGCCACCATTGCTGTAAAACAACAACTGACCATTGGCATCGGCAATACTGGCACTGCCCTCAAAGGTATACATCGAACTGGGCGTGGTAATCTGGGCGGTACCTGAATTGAAATCGACTGCCGCGCCTTTACCGAAATGCCAAACATTGCCTTCTTTTTGAGCCTGCGCAAACAGACAAGAAAAACAAAAAAGAGCAATAAATAATCTATTTTTATGCATGTTCAAGTGGTTTGTCGAATCAAAGTTATACCCAGATTTAAATGGATTTGAAGGATGGATGGATAAAAAATTAATTTTCAATGAATTAGAAACCAGCCGTTTTCATAACCACTTTGCGTTGATTATAAGTTGCCGGTTGTATTCATCGGATCATCAAAATTAACTATTTCCAACCATTTCATCGTACCAAACTAACCCCACCCGACACCTCACGCGCCGCGCCGCACACCTGTGCGCGCACCCGATAAACGTAAACATCGCTCGGCGCATCCTGGTTGTCGTACTTACCATTCCAGGCCTGATTACCGTTATACACTTCTTTACCCCAACGGTTGTACACGCGCAATTCATAGGATTGAATGGAAGGACCAATCGGCTTAAAATCGTCGTTCACGGTATCTTCATTGGGTGTAAACACATTGGGTAATTGCAGCCTGCAATCGGGCGGCACCACCGTAATCGTAACCGTCTCGGTAGCGCTGCAATTGTTGGCATTGGAAATCGTTAAGGTATAGGTCGTTGTTTCTGTGGGCGTTGCAATGGGATCCAAGCAGTCCGTACAACTTAAGCCGGTAGTGGGAGACCAGTTCACCATGCCCATACCCATACCCATACCCATGGCTGTTATTTGCACCGAAGCACCCGATTGAATGGTCGTATCCATCGTTACAATATTCACCATTGGAGTAGGCAAAACCGTTACTTGCACTGCATCTGTAACCGTACATCCACTTTGGGTTGACGTCAATACCAACGTAGCACTTTGCGTGCCTGTAAATTGTGGATTGGCAATATTGGCATTGGAAACCAGGTTGGCTGGCGACCACGACAAGGTTCCATCTCCCGATCCGTTTAAACTAAAAGGAGTACCCGCACAACCACTTTGATCCATCCCTGCATCAATATTCACTTGAATTTGGTCAATGCGAATACTATCTACCCCAACACCACATCCGGGTGCGGTTACTGTAACCGTATAAGTACCCGGCTGGGTTACATTTAAGCTTTGGGTAGCCGAACCATTCGACCAAGCATAGGTAGCATCGTTGATCGCGCCCGCATCCAATACGAGGCTTTGTGCATTACAGAGTGTTTTATTACCACCCAAATCCACAGGAAGCGGGGGATCTACATCCCGGCGGAAAATAGCGTTATCAAAATTGGGCAAACCCAAAAAGCCACTGGTGCCACTAATATCGTATGAAAGTTTATTCAACTCCAAAAAGGGTGAAGTATTTGGGCATACGACCGTAGATAAATAGACCAGATTGTTGAAAAAATCTACCTGCACAAAGTATATTTTGCCATCCGGGGCCATCTGCATCTGCCCATTGGTGACACCTAATTGTAGCAAGGTAGCAACCTGAACTTCGCTTGCGTTAATATCCGCGCTTTCTAAATCCACATACCGCATTCGCAGTGAATTTTCCAAAGTAATATAAAAAAGGCGTTTGCTGTTTGGTGAAAATTCTACCGAATTAATAATACTAGCGCTCAAACTATAGGGCTGGCTAATTTGTCCGTTCGAAGCATCAAACCGGAACAAGAAACGCGCATTTCCTACCGAGCAAGTAAGCCATTTCCCATCCGGCGTCGCTTTTATGATGGTGCTTGTACCACTAGGTGTATTGTAAAATATCGGACTGCCCACACCCGCTGCAGTTACGGGAAAAACCGCCAAACCACTGGAGCCATTGTGTACAATTATCCAGTAATCGCTGCCATTGCTATGCCGCACCGCACACAAACCTTCATACGAAGGCACTAAAATAGACTGTTTGTACGAACTTACCCCGCCTAACCCACCGTTGAGCGTCATATCTATTTCAAAATACGACAAACCACGTCCGAGCGGCTGATCAGGTACGCTGCCACCCACATTAAATTCGAATTCCTCCATCGTAAAAAGAAAATATTGGTTGGGCTGGCCCGGGCGCGGGATAATCACGGATGATTGCGCCGAACTGAAGCCACCACCCTGGGTAAAGCCCATGTCGTACATCACCTCGTGGTTGCGGTTCCATATTTTACCCGTCGACTGCCCTCCGGTTATAATCGGGTCGCGACCACCACCATTGGTATAAAACAGCAACTGACCATTGGCATCGGCTATACTGGCACTACCCTCAAAGGTCGACATCGAACTGGGTGTAGTGACCTGGGCGATACCTGAATTGAAATCGACCGCCGCGCCAAGCCCAAAATGCCAAACATTGCCTTCTTTTTGGGCATGCGCAAGCAGGCTGTAAAAACAGCAAAATGCGACAAATAATCTGCGCTTATTCATATGTGACCAAGATTTAAACGAACTTAAAGGATGGATGGATAAAAATTGATTTTCAATGGATTAGAAGCAAGCCGTTTTCAGAACCACTTTGCGTTGACGATGAATCATTTATCGAATTAAAGTTAGATTGCCTGTGGTTTTCAGTGGGCCGTCACAATTAGTCATTTCCAATTGATACAAGTATACCCCCGCAGGCGCTGATTGGCCGTTGAAAATGCCATTCCACGGTGTTTCCGGATTATCTGATTGAAATACCAACTCGCCCCAGCGCGAATAAATACGCAACAGGAATGCCTCCGTAGCGATGGCCTGCCCCAATACACCAAAGACGCCATTCCCCAGGGCCTCCGTGGTTTCCGGCTTAAACACATTGGGAATGTAAAACGGACAGGGCTGTTGAACCGTTATGGTTAAAGTGTCTGTTTCGGAACAGCCATTTGCATCCGTACCGAATACGATATACGTTTGGTCGGTTTCCGGGTTGGCTACCGGGTTCGGGCAATCGGCGCAACTTAGTCCAGTATCTGGCAACCATATATAAGCCAACGCGCCCGTAGCATTGAGGCGCACCTGATTGCCCAATTTTATCGTGGCATCTGAACCGGCTTTTACGTTGGGCGCCGGCAACACAGTGACCTGAACCGTAGCAGAATCTAGGCATTGTCCATCCGACACCACCACCTTATAAAGTGTTGATTGATTGGGCATTACTGACGGATCTTCAATATCCGCTACTTGTGCTCCATTGGCATCATACCAGTTGTATTTGACGCCCCCGCTGGCCGAAAGTTGGATCTCCGTGCCCTGACAACCGCTTGCCGTAGATACCACCTGTGCATCTACGCGGTTGCCGATGGCAACTACTTCAAGGGTGTCTTTTGTCGTTCCACATTCGCCCTCCAGACTTACGATATAGGTACCCGGATTGCCAACGACAATTTCGGCACTCGTTTGTCCGGTACTCCACATAATATTGCCCGGCACCTTTGTTTTTAGTCCGATTTTAATTGTATCCCCCACACAAATGGTAGTATCCGCAGCAAGCACTGGTACGCCCTCGATGCCCTGGCAGGAAACCGTGCTTGACAATGGGAAATCGCTCAACGTTACGAGGAGATTTTGCCGGATTGGCACCGGATTGGAAGTTAAATCAATATCCGCAATGATTGGCAAAGGTGGTGCGGCGATATCGATGACATTGGTCGGTTTTTCACAACAGGAAACGTTTACTGCTGATTTCGAGATAAAACCACGCCGCATGGTTCCCATAGCACTTGTATCCGAAAAACCACTGATAAACACCTTATCGCCCACAAAATAGGCGTCCGTTCCATAATCCTGTCCTTCCGTGCCAAACCCGATTTGGCCCTGCAAATCTCCTTGCGGCGAAACCTCCAAAATCGCCTGATCAAGGTCGACCACCGGAAATGTTGAGCCACTGGAAACCGCCGCAATATATAAGGAATTGTTATTGCCTTTGCCCACTTTAATCGGCGCAAGATCGTAAGCACTGTCAAATGATTTTTGGCTGTTGATGGCTCCGGTCGGACTAAAGTTTAAAAGCAACAGTTTCGGATCGCCAACGCCTAGCGATGTCTGATAGACCGCCACAAATAAATCGCCATTCGATAATACCTGTCCACTCTGAAAATAGCTCCCATCCGTGCCATATTGGTACGATTTCATCCATTGAAAGCTGCCATCTGCACTAAATTTCCCCAACAAACCGAGCGCCTGGCCCGTACTAAAATCAAAAGATTGCCCCAACACATAAAATTCGCCCGAAGGCAGGGGTATTACTTCCCTAAAACCCATGATCGAAAAAAAACTAAGCGGGCTATTATTAAAGAGTTTCTCCCAAAGCACCTGTCCGTTCGCATCAAATTTTACCAGCAGCAAGCGTCCCGACAAAGCAGTATTTGCCCGACTCATTCCAATCGCAATGACCTCGCCATTGTCCATCTTTTTTGCATCATACCAATCGTCCTGATCGTTCGCTTCCCCCCAAATTGTTTCCTCGATAAAACTGCCATCACTACCCAAATGCAATACCGAAGCATCAAAATAGTCTTGAAAACCGATGTTGTTGTTAAAAACTAATACACTACCGTCATTTAAAGCAACCAAAGCACGTGCATTACGCGACTCCTCGGGTTGTTTCGACCATACGACCGCTCCATCCTGATCACAGCGGCTAATGAAAATCGTTTGATCGGAACTGGAGCGCGCATCTCCAGCGATGTAAATCCCACCACCCGGTGCAGGCGTAAGGCTGGAAAATGCAATATTTTCAAACTGAGCCAAGCTATTGTCGGGCGCATAAACCTTGGTAAATGTTTGCGCGGAACATGCGTATCCCATTAGGAATGTTCCCATTAGAAAAATCCTTCGCATAAAAAAAGAAATTTTAGAATTAAAACCTGGTTTTCAGGCCCAATCCAAGTGTGTAAAACCGGGCTTTGAGCAAGTGGTCCGACAAATCCGATGAATTAAGTTGGTATTGAATATTCGGCGTCAGCAGGAAGCGACTTCTACCGATGGGTACCTCCAGTCCAGCCACCGCCCAGGCTTGCGCTTGCCGGCTATTGACCAACAACGTGCCTTGTCCTCCAGCAAACAATCGAACCGGGCGGTGCAACAGCCGCAGGGTATAGCCGTACTCCAATTGCAGTCCCACAAAATTCAAACGGCTGGTTTGATCTACTTTGCGCATGAGCGTAGTTTCCATCTTGTATTGGTTGTCCGATTGTACCGTCACCTGCACTTGATTGAGATTTTGCAAAGTATATTGTTCGCGATACGGTAGATTCGTCCAATTAAGCGCGACACCCAGGTCGGCATGTTTCCACCGAGACACCCGATAACCAATCGATAATGCCGTACCAAGGCGCTGCGGATCCAACGCCGCCACCGTTTGGAAATTCCTGGCTGCCACTTGTGGTTGCGGTTGTGCTTCCAGGTTTTGGTAACTCGACAGCACCTGAAACGCTGCTGTAAAGGTGTGGGTCTTGCGTGCACGTTGCACAATAGGTGCTGGTAAAGCCCATTCTGTATCAAGTCGCTCCGTAAGCGCCTGTAACGAATCAACTGGTAAAAAGGAAACCGGGTTGTCGAATGGTGCCTTGTTAAAATAGGGCACCCTTTCAAGCGCTTGTACCACAATTTCGAGTGGATCAATGGCTTTTACCAGGGTTTCGTTGACCGAAATAATAGCAGGCAATGCGGCTTTTTTAGTGGGTTCGATCATAGCAGGGACCAAACCAGTGTTGATACTGGAACCAGCGGGTTGCTGCATTGCCGGAGCGTTCAAATTACCTTGTCCCTCCGTATTTGCACCAGACCGTGTGGTTACGGGCAAATGGCGCTGTAGGAGCACCGCCTTTAACGCCGATATATGCGAACGCGTGACGAGGGTTAAGGCATGGCCCCGCTGTTCCGGTTGCACGACTACGTTCATCGTCAAGGATTGTTCCAGCGATTGGCCACCCAGGCGCAGCAATCCGGCACCAATGGGCAAACTCAGCATTGCGAGCCAAAACCAAAGTGCAAACCGCCGCCTTTTTCGTTTGGGTTGAATGGCCGCACGGATATTTTCCCAGGCCTCCGCACTGGGCTCGACTTCAAAATCATCAAAAGTTTGCGCCAGTTTTTGGCGCAGTGCATCATCCTTTTTCATGGGTATTTTCAGTGGTTAATCCTGATTCCTGAAGTATTTTACGCAAGTGGGCTTTGGCCCGGCTTAGTTGTGATTTGGAAGTGCCGACAGAAATTCCGAGCATTTCCGCAATTTCATGGTGTTCGTATCCGTCGATCAAGTAGAAGTTGACAATCATCCGGTAGCCATCGGGTAGTTCCGAAATTACGGCTAAAATTTCTTGTCGTTCCAGATAGCCCAGGATATCAAATGGATCAGATTCATTGGGCAAAATGCCTGGTTTCGCCGCATCCTCCACAAACCAAAACGGACTATTTTTTCGATAATGATCAATGGCAGTACGTGCCACCAGCGATTTGATCCAAAAATCAATAGCGCCAAGATCCTGCACTGTTCCAATCTTGAG
>CAIVGO010000673.1 GCA_903905445.1 uncultured Bacteroidota bacterium | reverse complement strand
TGTGCAGGAAGCGGATATCAGCATTTTACTCAATGATTACCCCGATTTGAAATACACGGTGCGGGTACAAACGGAGTCTTTAGATAAAGTGTTTAAAGATGCCGATTTTATCACCTTCCATATTCCGGGCGTAGATCAGCCTTTGGTTACGGCTACCGAATTTGCAAAAATGAAAAAGGGCGTTTTCCTCATCAATACGGCCCGTGGGGGCGTTATTGATGAAAATGCGTTGCTCGAAGCCCTGGAAAGTGGTAAAGTAGCGGGAGCAGGTTTGGACGTGTTTGAAAACGAACCAACACCCAAAGAAGCCTTGTTGAAGCACCCATTGGTGTCTTGTACGCCGCATATCGGTGCCAGCACGGTGGAAGCACAAAGCTATATCGGAATGGAACTCGCAGATAAAATCATTTCCTTTTTTGGAGATGATCTGTAAGTAAAAAGTGCATAAAACTTGTTTGAATGGTTTGATCTGGAAAGTCCAGGGTCAAACCATTTATTTTATGCCCTTTGAAGGGAGTTGGCCTCCAGCACCTGCTCGTGCAAAAGGTCGTATAACAAATCGTGGTACTCCGGAAATGAAGGGATATTATTGTGGCTAGCGCCTATGATGGGGTGCAACTGAATTTTTTCGGGTAAAAGGGCTTTCAACATTAAACTCTGGCGATAAGGAATCAATCGGTCGCGCACCGCATGAATTATATGGATCGGACAATGCACTTTTTTAATAAATTGATCGGTCCGAATCTGATAACGCAATAAAAGACGCAGCGGAAGCCAAAATCCGTACCGCCGAATATGGTGCAAAAAGGAATAATACGGACAGTCAAGTATCAACATTTTTGGATTGTTCCAAGAAGCGATGCGGGTTGCCAAACCACTGCCCAACGAACGACCGTATAACACAATTTGCTCCTCTTCATAATTGGTTGCCAGCCACTTATATACTTGTTGTAAATCGGAATACAAAATAGATTCCGTGCGCCGACCCTTGCTTTTCCCAAATCCGCGATAGTCAAGAATGAAAAAGTCGTAGCCTTTGCCGACAAAATCTTTAGCAAATTTGCCCCAGCCTTTGATGCTGCGCGAATTTCCTTTAATGTAAAACACCACACCCTTGCTGTTTGGCACCCGAAAATGGAGCGCATTGATTAGCCCACCATCTTCCATCTCAAAATTGACCTCCGAAAACGGAAACGGGTATTTATAGGCAAACCATTTAGGCAACCGCTCCGGACGGAAGAAAAAGAAATCTTGCCCAAAGTAAAATACCAAACAAAGGATGCCGTAGAGCATGCCCGTGGAAAGTAACAAACTATACCAAAGTGCCATATTGCATTTTTTATACAGAATCCAGGTGCTAAGATGCCTCCTTTTCTGGAAGTACGGCAATACATTTCAATTCAATCGCAATCGGCGTCGGCAGCCGATCAATGCCCAAGGTCGTGCGACAAGGCTGATTGTCTTGAAAATACGTAGCATAAATCCGGTTGAAGGTATGGAAATCGCGCTCCATGTTTACTAAAAACACCGTTACGTCTACCAGGTCTTCCCAACGAGCCCCCGAAGCCTCTAACACCGCTTTTACATTGCGGAATACAGAGTGAACTTGCGCCTCAAAATCAAAGTTGGTAAAATTGCCACTCGCGCTGCGTTCCAAACCAGGAATTCCATCTCCTTCCGGTTCCCGCGGACCAATGCCCGACAAAAATAAAAGTTGTCCTACCTTGCGTGCATGTGGATAAGCCCCTACTGGTTTGGGTGCGTTGGTGGTGTGAATCGGGTCAGATTGCATGGAATCAGCTTATAAATGAGGAAGTAAATGCGTCAAATGATCTGCAAAATTGAGATTAATTTGAATAGATACAAAATACCTTTCTATAAAATTAAAATCATTGAGTTGCTTTCAATCCACATATTATATTTGGGCTTTCAAACCAATTTTAATATTGAAATTCATCTGTAAAAAAGTTTAAACTATGCACCTTTGGGGAATTGACCTTGGCGGAACAAAAATTGAATGCGCTATTTTGGAAAGCCGAAAACATCCGAATGTAATGGCGCGCCAACGGGTTCCAACCGAGGCGCATTTAGGGTATGAACATATTATTGGTCAGGTGGTCAAAATTGTTGATCTCTTAGTGCAGGAAACCGGAATCAAGCCCGCTTCGATTGGTTTAGGGCACCCTGGAACGCTGGATCGCAATACAGGCGGGATCAAAAATGCCAACACCACCGCACTGAATGGCAAGCCTTTCGATAAGGATCTTGAAAAAGCATTGGGCATTCCGGTGAAATTAGCCAATGATGCCAACTGTTTTGCGGTCGCGGAGGCCCACATGGGTGCAGTACCCGATAGGTTGCCCAATGCCGAAGTTGTTTTTGGGGTAATTATGGGCACCGGGGTCGGCGGCGGCTTGGTGGTAAATGGTAAAGTCGTAAATGGTCGACAAGGAATTGGCGGCGAGTGGGGGCATAACCACCTCGATGACAGCGGCGGCATGTGTTACTGTGGCAAATTAGGTTGTGTAGAAACCGTTATTTCAGGCCCGGCGCTTGAAAGGTATTATGCTGGTTTAACAGGTGAAAAACTTCATTTGCGCGAAATTGTCGCCCTCGCAGAAGGTAAAACGGACCCGGCAGCCATTCAAACCATGGATCGCCTCATTCATTTCTTCGGAAAAGCCATTGCCGTGGTGATTAATATTATCGATCCAGATGTAATCGTTTTGGGCGGAGGCGTTGGGAATTGTGATCGGCTTTATTCGGATGGTGTGCTGGAAGTTGGCAAACACGTGTTTAATACCCGTGTGGATACCATGTTCTTACGCCCGAAACTGGGCGACAGTGCCGGGGTATTTGGTGCCGCCTTGTTGTAGTTTTTAAAAAATATGCCGCTCGGCGTGGTAGCTGGAGCGCACCAAGGGGCCGCTTTCAACGTATTTTAACCCTTTTTGCAAGCCAATTTCTTTATAAGCTGCAAATTGATCGGGATGTACAAACTCGGCAACTTCGAGGTGCATTTTGGTGGGTTGCAAGTACTGCCCGAGGGTCAGGATATCGCAGCCGTGGGCAACCAAATCGTCCATGGCTGCATATATTTCTTCCGGTGTTTCGCCCAGCCCAACCATAATGCCTGTTTTGGTGCGTTTTCCGTAATTTTTGGTGCGTTGAATTTGCTCCAAACTGCGTTCGTACTTGGCTTGCGGGCGCACTTTGCGGTATAAGCGTGGCACCGTTTCCATGTTATGACTTACCACTTCCTGTCCGGCGGAAATCATCCGTTCGAGGGCTTCCCAGTTGGATTTTACATCTGGAATAAGGGTTTCGATGGTGGTTTCCGGGGAGCGTTCTTTCACGGCGCGTACGGTTTGATACCAAATTTCGGCGCCGCGGTCTTTTAATTCGTCGCGGTTTACGGAAGTCAGCACAGCGTGTTTTACTTTCATCAGCCAAATTGCTTCGGCTACGCGGCGGGGTTCATCTTCATCATATTCATTGGGACGGCCGGTTTTTACGGCACAAAAAGAGCAGGAGCGGGTACAAACATTGCCCAAAATCATAAAAGTGGCTGTTCCGGCCCCCCAGCATTCGCCCATATTCGGACAACTACCACTTTGACATATCGTATGGAGTTTGAATTCATCGACGATGTTTCGAACGTTGCGATAATTCTCTCCCATCGGTAGCCGAACTTTCAGCCATTCAGGTTTTTTAGAGCGCGACGGTGTATCTTGATCTATAACAGGAAGTTCCAGCATGATAATACCTCTTTGGGCACAGTTTCGCTGACTTTAGCGCCGCTTGCCCAGCTGCAAATTTAGGAAGAAATTGAAAAATAAGCGTTGGTTATTGGAGTCAGATACCAAGATGGGTGCTTTTGTGGCAAACATGTCGGCCGTCAAACCAATTTCAAGTGCTTTTACAAATTCGTCAAATGCACCCCAATCCATGTGCATCGCAATGGTTGCGTTGCCACCTGGGACAATTGACAGTTGGTTAAATCCGCGCGTGAACGGCGATGCGCCCAAAATGCGGGAGTTATTGAGAAATATATTGGCATTTTCGGGACTGTACTTTTGATGTATCGCGCGATTCTGACCTGCCGGCACATCCACCGCATAACGCAAAGCCAGGTAATAAGGTTTTAGCAATCCCAGGGTGGGCCCAAAAGAATAACTCATGCCCATGGCCACGCCTTTTTGTTTGGCTTTTTCTGAAAAATAGTGCTTGGTTCCCCAGGCAGCCCGAAAAGCCAGCAAATTATTCTTTTTGCCAAAAATATAGGGTCGAAAGGAGCGGCTTACCGTAGGGTCTGCACTTTGACGCACCTCTTTAGGGTGTTTGATTTCACCAAGGTATAACTTGAAAAATTTAGTCTTGTTGTAGGTGCGCAAACGCCCAAACTCAACACCGGCAACATAGCCTTTGTTGGTGGTAATCATGAAATTAAAGGCTGTTTCGCGGTTGTAAATTATGCCTACCTTTTGCGTGGGCATCCGTACACTTTGTGCTTGCAAACCTCCAGTAACAATCAAGAGCAACCATAAGATAAACCTGCTTCTCATATGCGGGATTTTGTTCCAAATATAGGCGCTTAAATGGTAAAGCCAAGGAAAAAAAGTGCGTTTTGTCAATTGACCCACATCTTTTTTAAAACAACGGAAAGTCCTCAATGTTTTGCTTTGTTTTAATTTTAGAATAAAAAATGTCTATTTGATCTTTAGCCAAAAAATATAAGGAGCTGGCCTCGTATTCAATTTGTTTTTAAAATTTAGTTCTGCGGTTAACCATATAACCGAAAGATGGATATTCTGATAATCGGACCCTATGGTGAATAATAAATACGTATCTTTGTACTGTTTTAGGTGTTGCAAGCCTTTGATCATCAGCCTGCATTTTCAAAAATCGCCTTCAACCGAACTCATGCCGATTGATGTTATTTTTATATTGATTTTTAGCTACGGATTCTGGATTGGTTACCATCGCGGAATCATTGGTACTGTTTTTAACCTAGTCGCTTATGTTTTTGGCATTGTGCTGGCTTTTAAAATTACGCCCACCACCACCAACATCCTCGAAACTGCGTTTAATTCAGACAATCCAACCATTTTTTTAGCCGGTTTTTTGATTAATTTGGCGGTAGTTATGTTGGTGCTGCGTATGGCAAGTGCCGGAGTCACCGGTTTGTTCGAAGTTGCTTTTTTAGGGTTGTTTAACCGGGCTGCCGGTGGAATCCTAACAGGGGGCTTTTTCGTACTCATATATAGTGTCTTATTGTGGTTTCTGGTAAAGGTGCAGTTTCTCAACACAGCCACCCTCACAGAGTCAAAAACCTACCCTTTTTTGGCAAACTTGCCCTCCACGGCAAAAAATGTCGCCATTCGTTTCAAACCAGTTGCCGAAGACCTATGGGGAACTTCATTGGACTGGATGAGCCGCCTCGAAAAGTTTGGCATTGAAAAAACGGGGGGACAGCCTAAAATATACGAACTGCCCGATAAAAATACAAAAATTGAAGGCGCGCCAGAAACAACCACGCCACGTACCCGATCCAATCCACAGGAAGATGACGATGGCATTGAATAACAAGGGGTGATGGTTGTATCATTGGGGTTTTTATCATGCTGTGTACCTTCGAATTTGAACCATGCGCATTCTGCTGCTCGACAATTACGATTCTTTCACCTATAATTTATATGATTATTTGCAGCAAACTGGACATGCCTGTTGGGTGGTTCGGAATGATGCAATCAGCATAGATGAATTAAAAGGGGCTGATTTTCAGGCAATTGTATTGTCTCCCGGCCCCAAGCGCCCAGAAGATGCCGGTATCATGCCTGCGTTAATTGCGCATTTTTACCAAAATAAACCTATCCTGGGCGTTTGTTTGGGTATGCAAGCCTTGGGGATGTTTTTTGGGGCCAAACTGGTGAAAGCCCAGGTACCCATGCACGGCAAAACCTCGCTGATTACCCATCTCCCACACCCAATTTTCGAAGATATTCCACCGCAATTTGAGGTCATGCGGTATCATTCGCTGGTGCTGGAGTCCTTGGAAGGAACAGATTTACAATCCATAGCAAGTACGGAAGCGGGCGAATTAATGGCTTTACAGCATAGTAGTTTGCCTTTGGTGGGGGTGCAATTCCACCCGGAATCCATCCTGACACAATATGGAATGAACATGATACAAAATTGGGTTACCTATGCCCAGCAATCAATTGAAAACCATGCAATTACTTCATAACTACATCAATGGCGCATTTGTGCCGCCGCAAGCAGGACAATATTTAGATAATTACAACCCGGCAACCGGCCAGGTGTTCAGTCAATTGCCCGCTTCGGATGCCGATGATGTGGAAGCGGCCATCGCGGCGGCGGAAGCGGCTTTTCCGGCCTGGTCCATGACTGCTCCCGAAACCAGACACGACATTTTACGGGCCATTGCCGATGGTATTTTGCGCAATTTAGATCGGCTTGCCGCCGCAGAAAGCATGGATTCGGGTAAAACCATTACCACCGCACGTACCATTGACATTCCGAGGGCGGCCCTGAATTTTAAGTTTTTTGCTACGGCCTTGATGCATTTTGGATCAGAAAGTTACTACTTGCCAGGCGAAGCAATGAGTTATACGCTGCGTCAACCACTGGGTGTGGTGGCCTGCATTGCCCCCTGGAACCTTCCATTGTACCTTTTTACCTGGAAAATTGCCCCTGCACTGGCGGCGGGTAATTGTGTAGTCGGCAAACCATCGGAGGTGACACCTTTAACGGCGGCTATTTTGGGCGAAATATGTACAGAAGCCGGATTGCCAGCAGGGGTGCTCAATATTGTACACGGACTAGGCCCTGTGGCCGGAGCAGCGATGGTAAAACACCCCAAGGTAAAAGCCATTTCGTTTACGGGAAGTACCCGCGCGGGTGCAGAAATTGCGCGTATTGCCGCTCCGATGTTTAAAAAAATGTCCTTAGAACTGGGCGGCAAAAATCCTAACCTGATATTTGCCGATTGCGATTACGATAAAATGCTGGAAACAACGGTGCGCTCCTCCTTTAACAACCAAGGCCAAATTTGTCTTTGTGGATCGCGTATTTATGTGGAAAGGCCACTGTATGAAAGATTCAAAACCGATTTTATCGCACGGGTTAAGGCACTAAAAGTGGGTAATCCAAGCGATCCCAATAGTAACCTGGGGGCGGTGGTGAGTAAAATGCACTTCGATAAGGTAATGGCTTGTATCGAATTGGCGCAGGAAGAGGGTGGGGTATTGTTGTGTGGGGGGCATGCTTTGCAACTCCCAGGTGAAAACGCCGCAGGATGGTTTATTGCACCAACCATTATTGAAGGCTTGCCTTTGCATTGCCGTACCAATCAGGAAGAGATTTTTGGGCCAGTTGTGACCTTACATGCGTTTGATACCGAGGAGGAAGCGATTTTACAAGCGAATGGTACCAATTATGGTTTGAGTGCCACCCTTTGGACCAATGATCTGGCCCGTACCCAGCGCATCACCAGTGCGTTGCAGGCAGGGATTGTTTGGGTGAATACATGGATGTTGCGTGATTTGCGCACCCCATTTGGCGGCGTAAAAAATTCGGGCGTTGGCAGAGAAGGTGGCTGGGAAGTGTTGCGTTTTTTTACAGAAACCAAAAACGTAACCTTCGGACTATAAAGCCAGTTTGGTGTTCCGATAAAAAGAAATCCCCACTTGGAAGTTCCAAGCGGGGATTTTGTATTTCGTATTGTGTTTAATTATTTGCTTTTTGCAAGATCACCAGTAGATACTTGACCTGCTTCGATGCGGTTGGTCCACTCGATCTGATCAGGATTTCCTTCTGTTGTCAACTCGATGGTAGTCATATCCAGCAAGGTAAGGCCAGTTACTTTGTTGCCTTTAATGCCCGTTGCGCGGTAATCGTTGGCCCAGTTGATTTTGAATTCTTGTACGCTTGCTTTCAGGCTTTCGTCGATGGTAGCAACCGTCAACATAGAAGGGTTTGAACCAGCAACGAAGTGTGTGCCGATGTAATTTCCTTTTTTGTCAAAAACGCTGATGCTGTATGTTTTGGTACCGCGTGTCAAACCGCGAGCGATGTTGTAAAGTACGGCGTAGTATTCTTTTGTTTCGAAAGACGCTACAGGCTCTGGACGAACTGGCATGCTGCTGAATTGAGCGCTGCGCTCCAGTTCAGGAAGGTATTCGTAAAACTCCCAAGCCAAAGGTGCTGATTTTGCAGCAACACCGCTTTCCAGTTGTACCTGCATTTCCTGTGCGTTAAAAGTATAAGGCAAAGTAGCAGTTGGGAACTGGTTTAAAAATTCCCGAAAGTTGGGCGTTTGTGCGTTAACGCTGATCACTGTAAAAACCAGAAAGAAAAGCGTTGATATAGAGAAAGACAGTTTCATAATCGGGTCGGTTGATGGTTGATTAGATAGTGTGTGCTTGATTACCAAGGAAATGGTTGTTTTGTTTTATTTTTCGGTTCTGCATTACATTATGCAAGGAACATGCCAGTTTTGAGGCTGCTTAAAAGTTTTTTCGAAAAAAAACAAAACCTGATAAATTTCCGCGTAAAAAGTACATGATCATGTGGTTTCGTAACCTGAATTTGGTAGGACCAATCAGGCTAAAAAATTTAATAATTGGAAAATGGAAAGGAGAAAACGACGGGCTGCAACTTGCCACAGCAGCGACTTCAGCGGATCAGGCCTGAAAAAAGGAGATCGCTTCACAACAAAAATCGCACCAGTTTTAGTTAAAAAACACCTTGCCGGCCTTAGGACCGACAAGGTAAGGCAGGTATTGTGGCGTCGCGGTAAAAATTAGTTGGGAGGGTCGTCTGTATGGACGAACGAGGAGGGCATTAAACTTGAACAGGTGGAAGGCAGGAGGTGGGGGCGGCAGGGATTAGGCCGCAGCATCGGTACTTGGGTGGTTTTCATTGTTGATTATGGTTTTTAAAGTAAATTTAAGGGACTGCAAAGATGGAATATTTTTTCAATACAAGTGTGTTAAGATTTTTATTTATGTATAAATTTAACAAATAAAAAAGCCCGCAGTCGGGTGCATCGGGACTTGAGCCGTTTTAAAAGGTGTTTTTTTACTAAAAAACGCCCCTTTTGACTGTTTGTCCGAAATGCAAAAAACTGCGGGCTTAAGGATATACGTTGTAAGTTTTTCTAAAGAGACAATTAAGCGGTTTTTTTCGCTTTCGAAGCCTTCCCTGTTTTTTTAGGTTTGTCTTCTGCTACACCCTGGTCCGGTAAAATAGGCAGGTTGCCTGCTACCGCACCAGAAACATAGGTGCCCCAAGTAAGGTTGTTAGCGCCTTCTTTATGGGATTGCGCTTTTTCAATCGCCATGAGCGCAGCATGTTCTACCACCCATTCAAAGTTTTCTTCCCCAACGGAAGCCACATCTGCATCCGGTGCAGGATTGCAGAAGTCGATGGCATAAGGCACCCCGTCGCGAATTGCAAACTCTACCGTATTGAAGTCATATCCCAAGGCGCTGTTGATACGCGATACATAATCTTCCATTTCGGCCCGTTTTTCTTTCGACACTTTATGGTCGGCTACATAACGGAGGTGGTGTGGATTGCGGGGCTCATAATCCATGATGCGGATATATTTTCCACCCAGCGAATAGCAACGGAAGTATGCATCGAATTCGATAGCCTCCTGCAACAACATAACCAAGGTGTTGGTTTCGTTGTACGCAGCGAAAAACTCATCAAAATTGTGAATTTTATACACGTTTTTCCAGCCGCCGCCAGAGTGTGGCTTCATAAATAAGGGGAAACCACCCAGGTACTCAATCATTTTTTCCCAATCCAGAGGGTATTTCATGTTGCGAAAACTCTGCGCCGTGGTATCCGGCGGCATTTGTTTGGACGGCAACAAAATGGTACGTGGAACGGGCATGCCAATTTTTGTAGACAAACAGTTGTTGAAAAACTTCTCATCTGCGCTCCACCAAAACGGGTTGTTCAATACCGCCGTGCCATTCAAGGCAGCATTTTTCAAATAAGCACGATAAAACGGAACATCCTGACTAATCCGATCAAAAAGAACGGCATATGGCGTAGGATCTCCCTGAATCAGCTCATCCACCAAGGCTTGTTCGGCGTGTATGCCCTTTACATTTTTGGAGTTTACTCTTTCTACTAAGGCTTCGGGAAAGGAGCTTTCCTTCCCGTGCAGGATTCCGATTTTCTTCATGCTTGATTTAATTGGTTAAATACTCTGTTTAAATGGAACGCTCGGAGCAGCCCAAACGTCGTCTGTACATGACAGCGACAAAACTACTCAAAAGTGTATTTCTACCAAATTTTAACGCAATTAATAATCTATGCTCGGTAGCAACATATGGTCTTCTTTTTTATTGCCAACTATGATATGTAGGGTATCCAGTTGTACTTCCTGACCTTCGTATTTTGCATAAAGTGTGACATAACTACTGCCCGGGCGCTTGAAAATATGCTGTACCGACCCGTTCACAAAAGCTTTGCGTGGCGTGCCATCGCCCAAATCCATTTCGTACACGGCACCCTGGCTAAATTTACTCATTAAAAATCGGAATGGTTTGTACGCTTCCGGGTTTTCGCTGGTGCGTAATAATTCACCCGGTATCTTTTGAAGCGGTGCCGAGGCTGCTTCACTCACCTGATTTTGGTTTTCTGCCTGTACCAAGGCGCGGTTGCCCAAACGATTGGAAGGACTTTTGCGCGAAAACTGTAGCAATGCAAGGCCCGATAATCCAATAACTGCAACAATGACCAATATGATGGTTTCCCGTTGGTTTCCTTTTGGATACACGATAGAGATATTTTTAATGTCCTGATTAAGCGCGTCTTTTGACATGTCAACCCGTTGTTTTATCCTAAAATTTAAATGTAAAGGTACTAAAATGTGTTTTTACTCCTAACTATTCCGCCAAATTCAATGTTTCATTCTGGACGATCATATAATTGGCTCGTTTTTATCCTAGTCTTTTATACTCCGGAAAATCCAATCCATCACGCTTTATAGTCAACGCAAAGTGTTTATGAAAACAGGTGGCTTCTAATCCATTGAAAATCAATTTTTTTATCCATCCATCCTTTAAATCCATTTCAATCTTGGTCTACCTTTGACTTATGAAACTCTTTATCAACGACAGCTTCAATTTTATTTCCAAACTGAGTGTGCGGCGCATCCTGAATTTTGCCAAGGTCATTGCCTCTTTTTACCTCACGCAATGGCTAAGGCGCCCAATTCAGTGGGGTTTGCCCGTGACCATCAGCATCGAACCAACCACGGCTTGTAACCTGCGTTGCCCGGAATGCCCTTCCGGTTTGCGGTCTTTTTCGCGGGAAACAGGCAATTTGAAGGAGGATTTTTTTCGCCGAACGGTAGACGAACTACACAAGGATTTATTTTACCTTATTTTTTACTTTCAAGGCGAACCCTACATCAATCCGAAATTTTTGGATATGGTGCAATATGCCCATAAAAAGCACATTTTTACCACCACCAGCACCAATGGCCATTTTCTAAACGACGAAAATGCGCGCAAAACGGTGGAATCGGGCCTGGATCGCCTTATTATTTCGGTAGATGGCACCACCCAGGATACCTACGAACAATACCGCATTGGCGGTAACCTGGAGCATGTGTTACAAGGCGCACGCAATGTGGTGAAATGGAAAAAGCAACTCAAATCCAGGCATCCACACATCATTTTTCAGTTCCTGGTCGTACGGCCCAACGAACATCAAATTCCGGAAATTTACAAACTAGCGCGCGAAATCGGGGTAGATGAAGTGAAATTAAAAACCGCACAAGTGTATGATTATGAAGGCGGTAACGCACTGATTCCCACCATCGACCGCTATGCACGGTACCGCCAACAAGACGATGGCACCTGGAAAGTAAAACATACCCTGTACAACCACTGCTGGAAACTCTGGCACGCCTGCGTAATTACCTGGGACGGCCTGGTGGTGCCCTGTTGTTTTGACAAAGATGCTGTTCACCGCTTAGGCGACCTGAAAAAAACGCCTTTTCGGGACTTGTGGCAGGGCAAGGCCTACCAACAATTCAGAACAGATCTTTTAAAAGGCCGGGACCAAATTGATATTTGCCAAAATTGCACAGAAGGTTGCACCGTTTGGGCTTAATCCAGGTAAATTATCCCGTCTTTCATCACAAATAAGACTTTTTGCATCGCTTTGATATCGTCATATGGATTGCCTTTAACCGCGATTAAATCGGCTAATTTCCCAGGCTCCAGGGTACCGACTTTATGCTGCAAACGCAACATTACCGCTGCCTCGCGGGTAGCAAATGCCAAAATATCGCGGTTGCGGATACCAGCATCGGCCATAAATTTAAATTCCAATCCGTTTTGGCCATGTGGATATACACCCGCATCGGTTCCAAAGGCTATTTTTACGCCTTTTTTGTAGGCGCGGCTAAGGGTTTCCTGAATTTTGGGACCGATGTCTTCTGCTTTCTTCCGCACCACTTCCGGGAAAAATCCCTTGGCAAATTTGGCGCTGTCGCTTACGGCCCAGCCTGCAGTCAGGGTGGGGACATACCAGGCCTCTTGTTTCACCATCAAATCCATCGTACTATCACTCATAAATGTACCGTGCTCAATGGTGCGCACCCCTGCTTTAACTGCGCGCCGCATACCCTCATCTCCATGTGCATGTGCCGCTACATCAATTCCGAGATCGCGGGCGGTTTTAACAATCGTAACTAATTCATCTTCAGCGTAATGTGGTAATCGGCCGTCGCGCGCGAGGCTCAACACGCCACCCGTGGCACATACTTTGATCCAGTCTGCCCCGTGTTTTACCTGGGTTCGCACCGCCAAACGACAAGCATCTGGTCCATCGGCAATGCCGATTTCCGGTCCTGGTGGATCAAATAAATCCCAGCGCGTACCGGTGGTTTGGTCGCCATGGCCACCGGTAACACTCAATACGTGTCCTGCTGTAAGGATGCGTGGACCAACGGTCCAGCCATTGTTAATGGCATTGCGCAGGGAAATATTAATGCCATTGCCGCCCAGGTCGCGCACGGTCGTAAAGCCGGCCTCTAAGGTGCGTTTTGCATACACGGCAGCGCGAAATGCGACATCGGCATCGTTAAAAACATATTGTTCGTTGTACGAATTGCGACTTTGCTCCCATTCGAGGTGCACATGGCAATCAATCAGGCCGGGAAGCACCGTTTTATCTTTTAAATCAATGACTTGTGTGCCTGCGGGTGCTGGTAGATACCCTTTTTCGATGCGTTGAATTTTATTTTGTACCACCACCAGGGTAACGGCTGTTTGTGGGTCCTCGCCACCTAGCATCGTGAGCAGCGTGCCACAATGCAGGTACGTTGTTTGCGCGTGCGCACCTACCCATGCGAGTAAGCATAAGAACAGCAAATATTTGCGTATAGTATTCATTTTTAATTGTTTAATCGTAAAATAATGATGCCCGATTGACCCTTTTGGCCCTTCATATATTCGGCAAGTGGCTGTCCGGAAATGATGGCTTTTCGGTGTAAGGAAGAGGCGTGTAATAGGTGAATCCGCCCATTTTGACGCACGGCAAAACCTTCATGCGAAATATCCAGCCCACGTTTGGTGGAGGTTAATAGCAACAAATCGCCTTCCTGAATCAGGTGTTCGATGGATTTAATTTTTGCTTTCGGGATAAAATACCAATGATGCGCAGATACCCTTTTTTCTGACAATTGGATGGATTTCAAGGCATTAGATTCCCTGATTTTCGGGTATTTATCGGCATGAAGCGAGATATAATTGATTTCTTTATTGAATGGGATCCCCCCAAACGATTGGGTTAAATCGCGCAGAAAACCCAATTGCTGGGCCTGAATGACCCAACCTGTAAAATAATGGATGCGCGATCCATAGCCTTTGATGACGCCACCCCAATATCGCAATTGTTGGACATAATGCTGATAGGTTTCAAAATTTCCTTGGTCTCGGCTGGTAAGTGCGATCGCTAGGCTATTTTCCACCAATGTCCAGCAATCCAGTGCCCGCAGGTTGATGACCAGACGTTCACTTGGATGAATATCGAGGGTGCCCGAAACATAGGGGGTACGCAGAAATGATTTTGCAACGGCAAGGGTTTTTTGAGCCACATCCCTGCCACTTGCTGCGATGTTGCGTTTTTCCAAAAAAATCAGCGAATCGGCTGATTGAAGCAGGTATAAACTATCGGAAGCTGGATTTGCTTGCATCCGGGTGCCCAAAAACAACACCCAACAGGTGCATAGCAATGGTAGGCGCAAACAAAAGCGGATCATACGGTTTTTGTTTTTCAGTGAACATGTTTAGGTTAAAATGCCCGCCAACGTGGCCGACAAATACGATGCAAGGGTGCCAGCGATCAAGGCTCGGAAGCCCAATTTGGCTAAATCAGACCTTCTACTCGGCTCGAGGGCCGAAATACCACCAATTTGAATACCCACCGAACCAAAATTAGCAAACCCGCACAATGCAAAACTTACAATCACCAAGGTTTTGGGATCAATGGTGGTAAGGATGTCTTTTAACTGCAAATAGGCTACAAACTCATTGGCCACCAATTTGGTACCCATCAAAGCACCCGCCGTCATCACATCCTGGCCCGGCACGCCCATGGCCCAGGCAAAACCCGCAAACAGGCCCCCTAAAATGGTGTTGAGGCTGAACTGCGGGTAACCCACCAAAGCACCGGCACCACTCAATATATAATTAATTAAGGCAATTAAGGCCAAAAAACCAATCAACATGGCGACCACGTTCAAACCTACTTTCAAGCCGTCCGAACAACCCGCGCTGATCGCATCCACCAAATTTGAATGCTGTTTGCCCACTTTTAATTTGACCGTGCCCGTAGTTTCTGATTCTTCTGTTTCGGGGTAAATGATTTTTGAAATAGCCAAGGCACCTGGTGCCGCCATAATGCTGGCTGCAATCAAATACTCGGCCGGCACCCCAAATTTGATATAAGTAGCCATCACACCGCCTGCAATACAGGCAAAACTGCCCGACATGGAAGCCATCAACTCAGAATTGGTCATGCCCTTTAAATATGGCTTGATCATAATTTGGGCTTCCACCTGCCCTACAAATGCACTGGAAATATTGCTCAAGGCCTCGGCACCGCTCACCCGCATAAAATAATTGAGCCCGATGGCTAATTTTTCTACAATCCACTGCATCACACCGATGTGATAAAAAATATTGACCAAACAAGCTACGAAGATGATGGTCGGAATAATGCGCACAAAAAAGATAAAAGTTTGGTCACCAAACAAAGGCGCCAACTTGGCATCATCGCCCAATACCCCAAAAACAAACTTTGCGCCCTCATCCGAAAAACTCAACACCTTGGTAACCGCCTTGCCCAACCAGCCAAAAATCGACTTCCCTGCGGGTGTTTTTAAGATAAAAACAGCCAAACTCGCCTGAATGAGCAGGCCCATCCCCACCACCCGGTAATTGATGGCCTTGCGGTTGTTCGAAAGTAAATATGCGATTCCCAAAATCAGGGCAATTCCTATAAGCCCAATAAACCGATCCATGCTGATGCTATTTTAAGCTGGTTGAACGAGTATGACAGGTGATGCTGTCCTTCAAATGGCAAAGAAAACAGTATTGCGTTAAAAAACCGCTAAAAGTAAGCAGCACACTTGGTTTACAAAAAAAATTTACCGGAAAGCCTACTTTTGCAGCATTCAACCATCCTACACATGAATGCACCTTTTCTGATTGGTATCACCGGCGGCTCTGGCAGCGGAAAGTCTACTTTTATCCAACATTTGCGCGAACGATTCACCGAACAAGAACTTTGTATCATTTCGATGGATGAATATTATCTGCCCCGAGATCAACAAAAAGAGGACGATAAAGGAGAAAAAAACTACGATTTGCCCAAAAGTTTTGATAAAAAACGGTTTCGCGACGATTTGGAACAATTGGTGGCCGGGAAAATAGTGATCAAGGAAGAATACACCTTTAATAATGCAGCCGCCAAACCCAAATTATTGACCTACCTGCCAGCGCCCGTGATTATTGTGGAAGGGCTTTTTGTGCTCCATTACAAAAAAATTGCGCCGATGTTCAACCTGAAAATTTTCATTTATGCCAAAGAAAATCTGAAGGTGATTCGGCGCATTTACCGAGATCAGGTGGAGCGCGGTTATCCGATCGATGATGTTTTGTACAAATACCAGCACCATGTATTGCCTTCTTACGAGCGCTACATTTTGCCGTATAAAGAAGAAGCCGACATCGTAATCAACAACAATGCGCGGTTTGATGCCGGAATTGAAGTGGTGGCTGCTTTTGTAAAAAGTAAATTGCCGCCCGTTGCGCCTTAAGTAAAGCGCGCCCTACCTTTGTGCATGCAATTTTCTACCCCTGTAGCGGCTGAAGCAGTGCCGCAATCGCTTTATTCCAGGCCATTTTTACTGCTTTGCTTGTCGCATGCCCTGTTTGCTTCCAGTTTCAATATGATGATTCCGGAGTTGCCCGCATATTTGAGTTCTCTGGGCGGTGCGCAATATAAAGGCTGGATTATTGCGCTTTTTACCCTGACAGCGGGCATTTCCAGGCCATTTAGCGGTCGTCTTACCGATACCATTGGGCGCATCCCGGTGATGTATGTGGGCGTTTTTGCCTGTATTATTTGCAGTATGCTGTATCCTGCTTTGGCATTTGTAAGCGGATTTCTGACTTTGCGCTTTTTTCATGGCTTTTCTACGGGTTTCAAACCGACGGGTACCACCGCGTATGTGGCCGATATTGTTTCGCCCTTGCGCAGGGGAGAAGCGATGGGCGTTTTGGGCATTTGTCTGAGTGTGGGTGCTTCTGCCTCCCCTTTATTAGGCAGTTGGTTGGTGAAAGCCTTCCACAACATCAATGTAATGTTTTATGCCTCGGCGGTACTGGCCTTTCTTTCGATGGTTATTTTGATGCGTTTGAAAGAAACACTCAGCCCGACCCAGCCTTTTCGATGGGAATTATTGCGGATTAAACGGGAAGACATCTTTGATCCACAGGCGATCCCGGCGGCCATCATCATGATTTTTTGCTATTTCAGTTATGGGGTGATTCTTACCCTTGCCCCAGATTTGAGCGATGCCTTGGGATTAAGCAACCGGGGCACTTTTTTTGCCATTTTTACCCTGGCAAGCATTAGCACGCGTTTTTTTGCGGGAAAAATATCCGATCAATGGGGGCGCATTCCGGTGCTGAAGGCCTCTGCGGTGGTAATCGGCATTTCGATGCTGCTATTTGCCCATGCCAATACTCCTTGGATGCTCTATATTGCTTCTGCCGTGTTTGGTTTGGGGAATGGCATTTTCTCACCTGCAATAAACGCCTGGACGATCGATTTAGGCGATCCGGAAAAGAAGGGTAGGGCGCTGGCTACCATGTTTATGGCCCTGGAAATTGCAATTGGAGGAGGCGCAGCCTTGAGCGGATGGTATTTTGCCGATCAAATCGGGCGTATGTCAGCCGTATTTTATGCAGCGGCACTCATGAATTTGGGGGGCCTAATCTATTTGTTCTGGAAAGGCCACAGCAAAATTTAGTCTTCTACTTTCCAGTTGGCACCATAAGTTTCCACCAGAATATTGTCGTAGTAGTCGGCTTTTTCGAACAACATCCGCAATTTGGCCATGCCGGTCGTTTCATCCAAATATCGATCGAAAATAAGCAGGGAAAGGATAATATCTTGTTCGTGCACGCTTAAAGTGACGGATTCATTGTGGTGGTTTTCGCGCAACAAGTACTCGTATAAAGGTTTGATATTTTCCTTGGGCAATTCACATAAAATCGCGTCGGCAGAAATCAGTCCGGTTTTTTCATGATAAGTAATCAGAATCTTGGCACTTCCCTCGCGAATTTCCCAGGCATTAGGGCCGCAACGGCTCAAATCTACATCATGTCCGATTTGCACAATCAGTGATTCGATGGTTTTGGGCACCCCGGAAGGTACAAATTCTTCCACCGTAGCGGGGAGTTCCACCTTGTTGCCACAGTGGGAGCAAAAATGCTTTTCCACGGTTTTTTCGGTTACCACATTCAGGCAGGCTGGGCAACGCGCGGCATTATGGGTATCCACCCGTTGAAAATCTTCAAGGGCCGATTGTAAATAACGCACCGGCAAAGAAAATCCGGTATTATCGCCATTTTGAATCACAAAAGTATTGATTCCTACCACCGTACCAATGTTGCTGACCAAAGGGCCGCCGCTGTTGCCCGGGTTGAGCGCCGCGTCGATATGCAGGTACGGGATGCCATTCATCACTTCGCGGGTATTTGAGACAATGCCGCTTTTTACCGAAAATTTTAGGCCAAACGGGTGTCCAATGGCCATAACCGGATCCCCTTCCCGAATATTGGTATCCGTACCCAAGTGAACTTCGGGCAATTCCGGACCATTTTTAGGGCCTTCCAGAAAAGCCAGGTCGTACTTTTGATCGGTATAACACACCCGCGCCAATTGTTTGGTAAAACCTGCACCTTCAATTACAACCGAGCGATTGCCTTCCACCACATGATGGTTGGTGACAATCAGGCCTTGGTTCCGGAGAAAAAAGCCGGTACCGGTGCTGTTGGGCGTGGCAATTTGAACAATTACCTGGCGATATATTTCAACAAAATCGGTCATTCGGCCTTGATAAGGTTTAAATCTTTGACCATCAGGAGGTAAGACTTGGCAAAAAGGGTATGGGAAGCAAAATCCAACGCATGTTGGTCAGGTCGGAGCTGTGGGAATTGAGGCCGGTATTGATCGGTAATTTGCTTGATGCCTTGTAAAATGGCACGTTTGTCTAATCGTCCCGCTCCATCTGCAAAAGTAACCGTAAAGCCCAAGTTTTTGAAAAATGCCGGTTCCATGATCTGAAAAAACAAGTGGAAAAAGGCTCGTACCGGCTGCGGCGGCGCATAGTGAAACAACGCAAAACCAGCAATATATTGAGGGACCGCCAAGGCCAAAACTTCGTGGTTTTGTTGCAAAGGCCATTCCATATTGGGCAATTCGCCATCAATCAAAGCCACCACGCTGCCGTGATTTACTGCCGGATTAACGCCAAAAGTGCTGCGTGTGCGGTACATTTCTTTGAAAAAATCGGCTTTGCTCCGGTCCAATAATTTCTGGTATTCCCGGCGCATATTGGCCACCTTCACCTGCGGCGTTTTTTCATTTTTTGCAAAATAAATGCCGTGGATTTTTTCCAGCACATCCATCATAAACCCTTCTGGTCGAACCAAATAGTCGAGTTTGAAGGCCAAAGACAGCAATAAATAGGCGTAAGCGCCCGGATATTGATTGGGATCAGGCTTGGCTTTGTCTAATTCGGCAAATACCCGCTCGATTTCAGAACGGATAAACTGGTATTTTACTTCTTTCTCCGCCTCGGGTATTTCGCCAAAAGTGCGCGCTACCACCGGTTGCAGGGTATCAAATTCGTCGAGCAGCAGGTCATCCTGCTTGTCGGCATAAATGGCCAACTCCCGCAAAGCATACATCAACTTCAGCGGCGAGCCATCGGCCGTGCTGGTGTCGAACTGAATACTCAGACAATTATCAGGGGTAAGGGCAAAACGACTAAATTTTAAGGTAAAATTGGCCGTTACCAGGCGACGTAATACGCCAACGTTCAAATCTTCGGCGCGTGCTACCAGACTTTGTACCTTTACCTTTTCTGCATTGGCGACACCGGTAATCAACTGTGATCCTTGCCAAAATTGAAAAGTGAGCACACCGTCTGCTTCCGCCCATTCCAGATGATCAACATCCGGATCTTTGAGGCTGATCAGGAATTCGCGGTAGGCATTCAGGTATTCGCCTTTTTCAAATATTTCGAGGGATTGGTCGAATGCAGTGATCTGTGCTTCTGTTTTATAGGCATCACTATACCGTCCAAACACAACCTCGGGTTGCGTGGATTTTTTGTCGGTACTAATTCCAAGAAGGCGTTCTAAAAAACTCATAAGTTGATTGCGCGCCAAAAGTAGGAAGTTTGTGTGTAAATTTATGATTCCTTAAAAATGACGTTTAGAACTGTTTTTTCGAGCCCTCCTGCTGATTTCAAATTGAACCACACCCAGCAAATGCTGATGATGGGCTCTTGCTTTACCGAACACATAGGCCGGTACCTGCAGACGCGCAAATTTCAGGTGTTGTGCAACCCTTTTGGCATCGTGTATAATCCGTATTCTATGGCGCATGCCTTGGAGGCTTTATGTGCCGGAAATGTGGATGAATTTATTGGAGAAACCTTTGAAAATCAAGGAGTTTGGAATAGTTGGTCGTTCCATAGTGCTTTGGGGCACCCCGACCGCCAAACCGCGGAAGCAAGTATGCACACTGCGTTTTCGACCGCCCGCGCACAATTGCTGCAAACGGATGTGTTATGCCTCACCTTGGGTACGGCCGATGTATTTTCCTTGCTTGAAAACGGCCAAATAGTGGCCAATAACCATAAAATGCCTGCTGCCCTGTTTGTTCAAAATCGCATGTCGGTACAAGCAATTGTGGATCAATACACCCGAGTTTTTGCACAAATTCAAACTTTTCGCCCCGATTTGAAGATTGTGCTGAGTGTAAGTCCAGTGCGGCATTTGCGCCAGGGCATGATCGAAAACCAGCGCAGTAAGGCCGTTTTGAGTCTTGCCTGTGAAGCGCTTTGTGGGCAGCACCCCAATGTATCCTATTTTCCGGCCTATGAAATTTTGATGGATGACTTGCGTGATTACCGTTTTTACGGAGAAGATATGATCCATCCCAATGCCCAGGCAGTGGAATATATTTGGGAGATATTCGGCGCGCTGTACTTTTCGGAGACAACCCGCCAATTAAATCAATCCCTGGAGAAACTGCTGGCAGCGGTGCAGCACCGACCTTTTCACCAAAATACACCAGCACACAAAGCCTTCGCTCGCAACCAGTTGACCTTGATTGAACAATTAGAAAAGGGGCATAAGGCGATTGATTTTAGCATCGAAAAGATCTATTTTCAAAAATTTATTTAAAAAGAGCAAAGAAGCCCAACGGAAACCAGGTTCATTGCGTCTTGCTGGTATTCATGTTAAAAATTAAAACCCACCTATGAAAATCTCTAAATCATTACTTCAGGCCATTGTGGTTGGCCTTACCCTCGGCACCACCGCTTCTTCCTGCGAATTGTTCGAAAAAGAACAAATTCACCTCAAAAGTTGCAATGAAAACTGCCAAATTGATCATACCGAAAACCCTGAGCCCGAATTGGACAACTGTCCAGCCTGCGGCATGGGCTAATACCCCTTAAAGCACCCCATGCGCAATATTTATTCGGCAATCGCCTGCAACCTCGATCAGCATGTTTTGCAGGCCGCGCTGCCACTTTTGGAGGCAGAAAAAATTGAAGCAATTGAATGGTCGTTCGATACCTTGTTCAAAATAAAGGAGGTACCCGAATGGTTTACACAACTGCTTCATGCGTACAGTGCCGAGCAACGATTGATTGGGCATGGGGTGTTTTTTTCGCTTTTCTCCGGAAAATGGTCAGAGGCACAAACAGGGTGGTTGGAGCAACTGCACAATTTGTGTAAAACCTTTCATTTTGATCATATTACCGAGCATTTCGGTTTTATGACAGGCGCCAATTTTCATACCGGAGCGCCGATGAGTATCCCCTTTACCCCCGCAACGCTGGCCATTGGCCGCGATCGACTCGCGCGCATATACGACGCCTGCGCCTGTCCGGTCGGATTAGAAAACCTGGCTTTCTCTTATACATTAGAGGAAGTAAAACGCCATGGCGCGTTTCTGGAGGCCTTGCTTGCCCCGCTCAACGGGTTTATTATCCTCGATTTACACAACCTTTATTGTCAAACCCACAATTTTGACCTGCCCGTAGATGCATTATTGGCGCTTTATCCGCTTGATCGGGTGCGCGAAATCCATATTTCAGGCGGAAGTTGGGATCAAACTGCGGTACAACCTGAAAAAATGGTACGCAGAGATACCCACGATGACGGGGTTCCCGCGGAGGTTTTTCAGTTTTTAGAATATGCCCTGCCACGATGCCCTAACCTGAAATTTGTGGTCCTGGAGCAATTGGGCGTTGGTTTGCGCACGGAAGCCAGTCGAGCATTGTTTCAGGCCGATTTTTTAAAAATGGATGAAATAGTAAAAGCCTGCCAGCTTTCAAAGCCAGCAACAAACACCTTTTTACCGCAAGATTTACCTGTTTTAGGTCCTGTTATGGAAGATATACCGTTGTTTGAACAACAACGACAACTTTCAACGATCCTCGAAACCTGCGAAAATTATGCGCAGTGCCTGGAACAATTAAGTACGTCATCGCTGGCCAATACAGCTTGGGAAGTTGAACAGTGGCACCCTGCCATGCTTGAAACGGCCCTACGCATTGCCCAAAAGTGGAAATCAGGTTTTTAGCGCCCATTTTAACGGTCTTCAATACCTTTGTCTTTGCAAAATAAAGGTATTCTACTATGATCCAGGCACTCATAAACAAAATCGCCCAAATAATCCCGATTTATCCTGAGGATGAAGCAACCATCCGCCAACTCTTTCATGAGAAACATATCAAAAAATTTGACCATTTTTTACAAGAAGGCCAGATTAACCGACATGCTGCATTTATTGTACATGGACTGCTTCGTTATTATATCAATGCCGATGGACTAGAGAAAACCTATTCATTTGGCTTTGAACACTGTTTTACTTGTAATTATGAAAGCTTTATACCCCAAATTCCCTCTACTAAAAATATCCAGGCGCTGGAAGACACCGTGATACTCACCATTTCCTACCACGATCTGCAGCAGTTTTACAAGTTGTTAAAACACGGCGAACGTTTTGGTCGCATGGTGATTGAGCAAGTTTTTATTGAAAGTTTACAGGAAATCACTTCCTTATACGTCGATACCGCCGAACAACGCTACCTCAAATTTATGGAATTATACCCCGATATGCAACAGCGTATTCCGCAATATTACATTGCGTCTTATGTAGGCGTACAACCGCAATCCCTGAGTCGAATTCGTAAAAGAATTTTGGGCTAAAAAACACTTGTTAACTTAGGTGCATGAACCGCACTTATCGCCCCCTATACCTTTGTCCTATCATTTTAACCATTAAAAGAAAGGACAATGCAAACGCAATCCACAAAAAAAAGTTTTTCAAGTAAACTTGGTGAAACATTCACCATTCAAAAAAACACCCAGGAAACAGCAGGTCGCTATGTTGAAATAGATATTGAAGTGGCGCCGAATGCCCAGCGCAGACCCTTGCACTACCATCCGACACAAACCGAATATTTTCAAATCCTGGAGGGTACCCTAAAAATACAAGTCGGAAATGAAGTCAAAACCTTGCAAGCCGGTGAAGAAATCACCCTGATGCCCGGTACCAGCCATTGTTATTGGAATGAAAGCGCAGAAACTGTAAAGGTGAAAACCCAATTATCGCCTGCCCTGAATTTTGAAACTTTTTTAGAAACCATTACCGCGCTCGAAAAAACAGTGCCCACCGATGCCCAAGGCGTGCCAAGAAATAAATTAGTTGCCGCTCAATTTATCAATCGATTTAACAATATTATGATTCCCAGTGATTTACCTAAGTTTTTGATGCAATTTGTGATGCCGGTTTTGGGCTTTTTCGGATCCATCCTCGGTTATAAATTGCCCAAAGCAGCAACACTAATCCTGCTGCTCGGAATGTTGAGCACTGCTTCTTTTGCCCAAAGTCGTTTTTCAACCCACGAATTTAGCATCAATGGCTTTCGAAACCCATCCATTGGCCTGGAATATCGTTTCAAGCAAATTTCAGTGCACGGCGGCCTGTACAATACCAATATGAAGCCGAATGAAACTACACAATTTATGAAGTTTGGTACCACTTTATGGTTTTTGCCGGTTGGCAAAAAACAGAATCCGTCGTCCTTTTATTTGCAACTGAGTTACATGCGCGGACTCAACCGCTCTTACGAAAACAAAAACGCCTTTTCGCCCGATTTTGGCTTTCGCTGGATGGTGTGGAAAGGACTCAACCTGCGTGTCGGTTTGGTGGCAGTGTACGGTGAAGGCAATAAACCTTCTTATTTGTGGACGCCCGGCATCAGTTATTCCTTCTTTTCTAAAAAATAGCAATGACGTTGAAGCTTGCCTGGATAATTATTTTCGCCTACCTTTGTTTTTTATTTAGGTTAGTCTAAAATAATATTCAAGCAAATGAAAAACGCCCCGTTTTTTTTCATACTCTTGGCTGTTAGCCCCGTTTTTTTGTTCGCGCAACAACCCATCAAGGGTACGGTGCAGGATGCAGAAACGGGCGCTGGCATTCCGGCAGTTACCATTGCCATTCCAGGTACCGGAAAACAAACCATTACAGACGATGCTGGTGCGTTTGAACTAAGCAGCAGCGGCGTAAAAGCAGGGACAAAAATCATAGCGCTTTGTGTTGGCTATCAAAAAGATAGTTTTTTGATAGAAAATATGACAAAACCCGTTCGGTTCAGCCTGCGCCCCCTGCAAACACAAATCAACGAGGTGGTTGTCAGCGGAACCATGAAAGCGGTATCCAGGATGCAAAGTCCGGTACCGGTGGAAGTGTACACCCCGCGTTTTTTCCGAAAAAACCCAACCCCCAGCCTTTTCGCCGCCATGGAAAACGTAAATGGCGTACGGCCCCAACTTAATTGCAGTGTATGCAACACCGGCGATATTCACATCAATGGCATGGAAGGGCCGTACACCATGGTTTTAATTGATGGCATGCCCATTGTGAGTGGTTTGTCTACCGTATATGGCCTGAATGGCATTCCCAATACCTTAATTGACCGGGTGGAAATTGTAAAAGGCCCGGCATCCACCTTGTATGGCTCGGAAGCGGTAGGTGGATTAATCAACGTGATTACCAAAAATCCGGCTACCGCACCCGCGCTGAGTGTGGATGTAAACGGAACTTCTTACGGCGAGTTGAATGCTGATGCCGGTGTGCGGGGCAGGGTAGGCAAGGCGTCGGTGTTGTTGAGTGGCAATTATTTCCATTTTCAACAGCGTTTGGACCGAAATGCCGATAATTTTACCGACATGACCCTTCAAAAGCGCTTTACCCTGTTTAATAAATGGCAATTAGATCGAACTGACCGCAGCCAGACCAGTCTGGCGTTGCGCTATATTTGGGAAAATCGCTTTGGCGGCGAATTACAATGGAAACCCGAATTCAGGGGCGGCGACAGTATTTATGGCGAACAAATCAGCACCCGCCGCTTTGAAATGCTTGGCAGCCATAGCATCCTGGCACCGGAAAAAATAAAATTTGCCTGGTCCTACACCGTACACGATCAGGCCTCCGCGTATGGAACAACCATTTTTGATGCACGGCAGCACATTGCGTTCGGTCAAACGACCTGGGACAAAAAAATAGGCACCCTGCATGATGCCTTATTCGGTGTTGCGCTGCGTTATACCTGGTACGATGACAATACGCCTATCACCACACGTCCCAATCAGCCAGGTCAAACAGCGCCCGCAATAACCTGGTTGCCCGGCATTTTTGTGCAGGATCAAATCGATTTTTCACAAAAACACACCCTTTTGACGGGGATGCGCTATGATTACAACTCGGTCCATGGCCATATTTTTACCCCGCGCATCAATTATCAATGGAAACCCAATACCAACCACACTATGCGTTTTACCATTGGCAATGGCTACCGGGTAGCCAATGTATTCAGTGAAGATCATGCGGCACTCACGGGTGCGCGCGAGGTGGTGATTGCCGAAGCCTTGCGCCCCGAACGCAGTTGGAATACGAATTTGAATTATACCGGCCAATTTGTACCCCAAAAAAGCAAAGTTGCCTTTGTCGGGTTGGATGCGACCTTGTTTTATACCCGTTTTAGCAACCGCATTGTGGCCGATTATTTGAGTGATCCGCAAAAGGTAATTTTTGATAACCTCAATGGATTTGGCATTTCGCGCGGATTTTCCCTCAACAGCGATGCCAATTTTACCAATGGCTTAAAAATGATGGCAGGCATCACGGTATTGGATGTTTACACGCAGGAACCAAATTTGACTGGAAATACCGTCAAAACACCGCAATTGCACGCTTCGCCTTTTTCCGGCACGTTTTCCATCAGTTTCCCGCTGTATCGCAACCTGCTGAGCATCGATTACACCGGCAACGTATATGGCCCCATGCCCCTTCCGGTGGTGCCCAATGACTTTCGTCCAGCCAATTCGCCCTGGTTTAGTATCCAAAATATTCAAGCCACCTGGAATATTCGGAAAGGGCTGGAGTGTTATGGCGGCGCAAAAAACTTGCTGAATTTTGTACCCAAAGACCCAATTTTGCGGCCTTTCGACCCTTTTGACAAGCAGGCAAATGACCCGGCAGGCAATCCAAATGGCTACACCTTCGATCCGTCCTACAATTACGCCCCCATTCAGGGCATTCGTTTTTTTATCGGACTGCGCTATACCAGTTGGAAGTAACGAATTTTTCCTACTTTCGCCCGCCTTTACCACCTTAATGCCGTAACCGATTTATTTACTTACATTCACTACCCATGCAGTCCGACACTTTCGAAGTTATTGGCGGTCAGCCACTTAAAGGCGAATTACAACCGCAAGGCGCCAAAAACGAAGCCCTTCAAATCATCAGTGCAGTGTTGCTGACTGATGACTATGTAACCATTTCCAACATCCCCAATATCCGCGATGTGGTGCAACTGATTGAGTTGCTCAAAGGATTGGGCGTGACGGTAGAAAAACTGGCCGATGATACCTTTAAGTTTTGCGCGGGCACTGTAGATATTTCCTATTTGCAATCAGACGCATTTATGAAAGACGCGCAGCGCTTGCGGGGCTCGGTTATGCTGATCGGGCCCTTGTTGGCACGTTATGGTAAAGCGGTGTTGCCCAAGCCCGGAGGTGATAAAATTGGCCGCCGCCGTTTGGATACCCACTTTTTAGGTTTTCAAAAATTGGGTGCCGAGTTCAAATACGACGATACTTCCGATATTTATTATATTCAGCAGCCCGATGGCGGCATGAAAGGGGCCTATATCCACATGGATGAAATTTCGGTAACGGGTACGGCCAATGTGGTGATGGCTGCTGTGCTCACGGAAGGTAAAACAACCATCTACAACGCTGCTTGCGAGCCTTATTTGCAGCAATTGTGCCGCATGTTGATCCAAATGGGGGCAAAAATTGAAGGCCTCGGCTCTAATTTATTGCACATAGAAGGTGTAAGCAAATTGGGCGGCACCGAACACCGCTGTTTGCCCGATATGATCGAAATTGGCAGCTTTATTGGCCTTGCTGCCATGACCCAATCTGAAATTACCATTAAAAATGCGGGCGTACAGCACCTCGGCATTATTCCACACACCTTTGAACGCCTCGGTATTACCATCCACCAGCAAGGCGACGATTTACATATTCCTGCGCAGGATCATTATGAAATCAACACCTTTATTGATGGTTCTATCCTGACCATTTATGATGCGCCCTGGCCTGGCTTCACGCCCGATTTGATGTCGATTGTGCTCGTCGTGGCGACCCAGGCGCGTGGCAGTGTGCTGGTACACCAGAAAATGTTTGAAAGCCGACTGTTTTTTGTCGATAAACTCATCGATATGGGCGCGCAAATCATTTTATGCGACCCACACCGCGCTACCGTGATTGGTTTGGACCGTCGTTATCCTTTGCGGGGCATCGAAATGACTTCGCCCGATATTCGCGCCGGACAAGCCTTGTTGATTGCTGCTTTATCGGCAAAAGGCCGCAGCCTGATCCACAATGTACACCAGATCGACCGCGGTTACCAGTACATTGACCAACGATTGAATGCCATTGGCGCGAACATTCAGCGGGTGTAAAGCGTTGTATGCCTACAAAATTCAGGTAAATGCATTATACCATCGGCTTTTCGCCCTGCCCCAATGATACCTTCATTTTTGATGCCATGTTACACGGTAAAGTGGACACCGAAGGCCTTGAATTTGAAGTATTTATGGAAGATGTGGAAGCCCTCAACCGCCGAGCCTTTGCGGGCGAATTGGCCATTACAAAGCTCAGCTATCATGCTTTTGCGCACCTCACTGAGCAATATGCCTTGCTGGATGCGGGCAGCGCCTTAGGCAACAATTGCGGCCCTTTGCTCATCGCCCAAAAGCCGATGACGGAAGCCGAGGTAAATGCCGCGCGTATCGCCATTCCAGGAAAAATGACCACCGCCAATTTTCTGTTGAGCATGGCATTTCCGGCAGCAAAAAATAAAACCGAGGTGCTTTTTTCAGACGTAGAAGACGCGGTACTCGAAAATCGGGCCGATGCAGGCCTGATTATCCATGAAAACCGCTTTACCTACCAACAAAAAGGTCTGGTTAAAATTATGGACCTCGGCGAACACTGGGAGCAAACCACCGGATTGCCCATTCCATTGGGTGGAATTGTGGTACACCGCAGCCTTCCTGCCGAAGATCAGGCAAAAATAAACCGCGTCATGCGCCGCAGTGTGGAGTATGCTTTTGCGCATCCATCGGAGGTCATGCCTTTCGTACGGGCACATGCGCAAGCCATGGAAGATGCTGTGATGCAAGCGCATATTGATCTATATGTTTCCCAATTTACGGTCGATTTGGGGACACGCGGAAGGGCGGCAATCCTCGAAATGTTTCGAATTGCCGAGGCACAACAGATTATTCCAAATTATGATAAAAATATTTTTTTGAATTAAAGAAATTCGTCATTTCTGGCACGGTTTTCGAAACAGTATTTACCGTGTGTAAGTATTGTTTTTAGAATTGAAGAAATTCGGAGCGCGAACAAAGGTTCGCGCTTTTTTTTTGCCCGCGATGCAGATTTCTACAATCCCAATTCCCTTTCTTACATTTGCCCGGTTTTTAAATTGCCCAAACCAAAAGTTCCATTTTTCACTAAACAAATCCATTACCATGATTATTGGCGTTCCAAAAGAAATTAAAAGTAACGAGAACCGCGTTGCGCTCACCCCTGCCGGAGCACTCGAATTGTCCCGTCGCGGTCATACGGTTTATATTCAAAGTACAGCTGGGGTAGGGAGTGGCTTTGAAGATGCTGAATATATTTCCTATGGCGCTCAAATTTTGTCCGATGTGGATGAGGTATGGGCAAAGTCGGATATGATCATGAAGGTAAAGGAGCCAATCAAAGAAGAATACGCGCGTTGCCGCGAAAATCAATTGATTTTTACCTATTTCCACTTTGCTTCCAGCGAAGAATTGACCCACGCCATGATTAAAGCGGGATCAATTTGCTTAGCCTACGAAACGGTTGAAACACATGATCGCCAGTTGCCTTTGTTGATTCCAATGTCGGAAGTGGCCGGTCGCATGGCCATCCAGGAAGGCGCCAAGTATTTGGAAAAACCCTCCAATGGCCGCGGTGTATTGCTTGGCGGTATCCCAGGCGTTGCGCCCGGTAAAGTATTGGTATTAGGTGGCGGTATTGTGGGCACCCAAGCGGCTAAAATGGCCGCAGGTTTGGGCGCACAGGTTACCTTGCTGGATGTAAGCCTCAACCGCCTGCGTTACCTCAGCGACATCATGCCAGCCAACGTAATCACCATGTATTCCAACGAATACAATATCCGTCGCCTCATCCAAACCCACGACCTGATTGTTGGTGCGGTTTTGATTCCTGGTGCAAAAGCGCCTAAATTGATTACCCGCGACATGCTCAAATTGATGCGCCCGGGTACCGTTATTGTCGATGTTGCCGTTGACCAGGGCGGTTGTATTGAAACAACCCACGCAACAACCCACGCTGATCCGATCTTTATCATTGATGATGTGGTGCATTATTGTGTGGCAAATATGCCGGGGGCCGTACCATTTACTTCTACCGTAGGTTTGACCAATGCAACCCTGCCTTATGCCATTCAGTTGGCAGAAAAAGGCTGGCAAAAAGCTTGCACCGATAACAATGAACTCAAACTCGGTCTGAATGTTGTAAAAGGTAAGGTTGTATATAAAGGTGTAGCCGATGCATTTAGCCTGCCCCTGCACGAGGTAACAGCGGTGTTGTAATAAGACATCGAAGGAATCGTTTGGATAGGGCGGGCATATTTGTTCGATCAACATACGCCCTATCCAAATTTCCTCCGATCTCACAATCCTCTTAACCCAATCCTGCAATGCGTAAGTTTTTCGTTCTGCTCATTAAGGCCCTGATTTTTGTATCGTTACTCCTGATACGGTTAGGTGAGTGGGATGTACGCTGGATGTACGAACATTCACGCTACCGCAATGAAATCCCCTATTATGTCAATGCCCTTAGCAGCATCGCGGTTTTTCTGATTTTTCTTGATTTTGTACAGTTTTTTACCACCTGGTGGTACCGGCGCAGGCATAAAATTAAAGGGGACGATAATTTTATCGTTGGCGTCAACCATATTTATTCCCTTCTACTGGCCATTGGCATTATTGTGGGCGTTTTATCGCTCTTTCAAATCAATGTAAAAGAACTTTTCACCTCCCTTTCCATCATTTTTGCGGGTTTAGCCATCTTGACCAAGGATTATATTTCAAATATGATCAATGGGATGATTATTACCTTTTCAGGCCAGTTAAGTATCCATGATAATGTAAAAATCGGGCAACACCGGGGCAAAATCACGGCCATTACCCTCCAGAATATCCACCTGCTGAACGACGATGACGACATGATTTATGTCCCAAATAATGTCGTAACCACCACCGATGTAGTCAATTATACCAAGCGGGAAATCAAAAGAACCAGCATTGACTTCGAAATTGCCCTCCGCCATCTCAAAAACGTGGAAGAACTCGAACAGCAATTGATAGAAGCCCTGCGCCCCTTCCACGACCTGATCAAAGAAGACAGTTATTACCTGCGGGTAGCGGAAGTTAGAAAAGACAATGTTTCCCTCAAATTTCAATACATCCTCAACGAACCCAATAAAGAACTCGAACGCCAGATTCGCCGAAAAGCCATCCGCCGATTGGTAGAACTCATCAGCGAACGCGAAAAAATTGTGGATAAAATTCCGGAGTTGCCGGACGATTTAGGACACCATATTATATGAACCAACTTCAGTACGAAACCTCGCCCTATCTCCTGCAACATGCCCATAATCCGGTGGATTGGTATGCCTGGAAACCCGAAGCCTTTGCCCGTGCAAAAGCAGAAAACAAGCCCATTTTGGTCAGTATCGGGTATTCTACCTGCCACTGGTGCCATGTAATGGAGCGCGAATCCTTTGAAAAAGAGGACGTTGCGGCCTATATGAACGCACACTACATCAACATCAAGGTCGATCGCGAGGAACGCCCCGATGTGGATGCAATTTATATGGAGGCCTGCCAAATTCTGACTGGCGGCGGCGGCTGGCCCTTAAACTGCTTTTTGACCCCGGAAGGCAAGCCTTTTTACGCAGGAACTTATTTCCCGCCAACGCCCGCACACAACCGACCCTCCTGGGTGCAACTGCTGGAACATTTGGCCAATATTTGGGAAACCCAACCGGATGTAGCCCACGAACAAGCCGATAAACTCCTTGCCCACATTCAGCGCAACGACGATTTGTTTGTCAAAGCCCCCGAAAATGCCGCACTGGAAGTCGATTTAGCCAAAACGGAGGCATCCTTGGTGCCCAGTATTTTGGAAAATATTTTTTATCAAATGCGGGAACGATTCGACCGGGCCGACGGCGGTTTTGGCGGAGCGCCCAAGTTCCCTTCTACCATGGCCATTCAGTATTTGCTGAATTACCATTATTTTACAGGAAACACAGAAGCGCTGGAGCATGCCGAACTTTCGCTGGAAAAGATGATCCAGGGAGGCATTTACGACCAATTGGGCGGTGGTTTTGCGCGGTATGCCACCGATCGGGAGTGGTTAATCCCGCATTTTGAAAAAATGTTGTACGATAATGCCTTGTTGCTGATGGTGTTATCTGATGCCTACTTAGTTACAGGCAAAGCGTTGTACCGCGAAACCATTGAAGAAACCATGGAGTATCTTCAGCGGGAAATGCTCCACCCGGAAGGCGGTTTTTACAGCGCACAGGATGCCGATTCAGAGGGCGTAGAAGGTAAATTCTTTGTTTGGCAAAAATCGGAAGTAGATGAAATCCTGGGCCCGGATGCCGATTTGTTCAACGCATTTTATGATGTAACCGAACAAGGCAACTGGGAGCATCAGAATATTCTTTGGCGTTTGGCTTCTTATGAGCAATTTGCAGCAGGAGTAAAAATGCCCATCGAGACGCTGAAAGCGCGCCTCAAAGCATGTCGGGAAAAGCTATTTGCCGTGCGTTCCAAACGTATTTACCCAGGCCTCGACGATAAGATCATCCTCGGTTGGAATGCCTTGATGGTTTCTGCCTGTGTACGGGCATATACGGCACTCGGTCATGAAAACTACCGGGAAATGGCGGTGCGAAACCTGGCATTTTTAGAAGAAAAATTTAAAATCGAGGCAAAACGGCCCTTATTGCATGTTTGGAAAAACGACCAGGCGCAGTACGAAGCCTTTATAGATGATTATGCCTACTTGATCGCAGCACTGATTGATGTTTATCAAATTACGTTTGACATCCGTTATTTGCAAGACGCAGCGAAATATCTGGAAGTGGTTTTAAGTTATTTTGAAGACAAGGCAACCGGACTGTTTTTTTACACCGCCGAAGGACAGGAAGATATTATTTTAAGGAAAAAGGACCTGTACGACAATGCAACACCTTCCGGCAATAGTACGATGGTCTTAAACCTGCAAAGGCTGGGCATTTTGCTCGACCGAAGTGCCTGGCGGGCCAAAGGCAGCCAGATGTTGCAGGCGATGGCGGAAACCATTGAGCGGTATCCCTTGTCCTTTGAGCGTTGGGCCACCGCTTTGATGCAAGAAATTTACCCGCCGCATGAAATAGCCGTGGTTGGGAAAGATGCAATTGCACAAGCCATGGCCCTTCAAAAAATATTTGTGCCCAATAAAGTGATTGCCGCAAGTGTGCTTGAGACAGATAAACTTCCATTATTAGCAGGAAAGACAGCCGACGACAACACCTATATATATGTATGCCGTAATTTTGTTTGTCAGCGCCCGGTTGTATCTTTGGATGCGTTCCGGGAACTACTTCAACTTAAAGTAGTCTAAAAGCCAAAAGCGCCAAGCCATGAAAATAATTTTTACCTTGATCTTATCTGGTTTATTGGGTACCGTTTGTGCCCAGCAACTGACTCAATACAGTTTGTACATGCTCAATCCGTACGGGCTTAATCCGGCATATGCGGGTATGGAAAACTCTTTGATTGCCACAGGTGTGTATCGACAACAGTGGTCGGGGTTAAAAGGAGCGCCGTTATCGCAGCACATAAACGCCCATTTACCTTTATACCGCATCAACAGCGGCCTGGGTTTTCGGCTCGAAAATGATGGAATAGGGGCCCACCGCGCCACTGCCGGGTATCTAAGTTACAGTTACCATCAGGGATTGGGGCGAAACACGGTCTTATCGATGGGGGTAAGCGGCGGATATTTGCAATATAGTTTGGATGGCGACAAATTGCGGGCACCGCAGGGCACCTATGTAGAGCCTGGAGGAATATTTGACCACAACGATCCTTATTTGCCGGAAGGGAAAGTAACCGCCGGGACGCCCGTCGGGGAAGTTGGATTGTATTTAAAAATAAAAAAATGGAGCATCGGTGCAGCAGTACAACCCGTTTTTGCACCTTCATTAAGTACGACGAAAAGTGGAGGATTTCGTTTAACACCCAATCGGCATTACTTGATGACAGTGAATTATGCGTTTGACGCAGGAGAAAACGTACAGGTGCAACCGTCCGTATTAGTTAAAAGTGACATAACGAAGACACAAACAGATATTTCTTGTTTGGCGCGATACAGAGAAAATATATTTGCCGGCGCTTCGTTTAGGGGAATCGGCACGAAAGTAAATGACGCAGCAGTGTTATTTGGTGGATTTAAGTTGAATGAGAGAACAATTTTGGCTTATTCGTTCGATATTCCCCTGTCGCCCCTTAATACCGTTAATCGAGGAAGTCACGAATTATTGTTGCGGTATGACCTAAATAAAACAATTGGTGCAGGAAAATTACCGCCGGTGATATATAATCCCCGATTTTTATGATATTTGCGCTCGCTGTTGCAGGAAAAATATGTTTTTTCTTAAAAATGTTAAGACGCATACAATGAAACGTTAAAATTCCGTTTCTGTCCTGCTTTCGCAACGCGATTTTCTTCAATAAGCCAATTTTATTTGGAATTCTTTTTCTGTGAAAGATTAATCCAATATCTTTACGACCACTTTTTCCAAACCGAATAATTAAAGTAGGTAAACACGGGTGTTTAACATGAAAAAAATGCAAAAATTACTCCTGCTTCTGCTCCTCTTCGCAGCAGTTGCTGCTCCCTCTTGTGGCCGTAAGGAAAGCGGCCAGCTCGTAGGTGTTCTCAACCGTCCACAATGGAAAGGTATCAACCCTTATGGCATGGTGTACGTGCCTTCTGGTACCCTCCACGTTGGTACAGGTGATGAAGACCTCAGCAAACAAATGGTTGCACGACCACGGTCAATCTCTATCCAGGGTTTCTTCATGGATGATACAGAGATCACCAACAACGAGTATCGTCAGTTTGTTCAATGGGTTGCTGACTCGATTGCGCACCGCGCACTGGAGCACACCATCGAAGAAACCGAGAACGATCAGCAACCGCCACAAAATTTGATCGACTGGGAACAGGAGATTGATTGGGAAGGCGAAAACGAAGATGGCGGCAGCGCTTTGGAAGACATGTACTACCAGGGCAACGAACGCTTTGCAGGTCGCAAAGAAATTGATGTAACAAAACTGGTCTTTGAGTTCCAGTGGTACGATTGGCAGCAGGCTGCACATGACCGTTCATCAAACCGTACGAGTCACATTCACCGCGAAAAGATCAAGGTTTATCCTGATACTTTGTGCTGGGTACGCGACTATGCTTATTCTTACAATGAGCCGATGACGCGTAACTATTTCTGGCACCCTGCATTCGACGAATATCCCGTTGTAGGTGTGAACTGGAAAATGTCAAAAGCATTCTGCTACTGGCGCAGTAAAGTATGGGACATGTATAGCGAAGACGGGATCAACACAGAAGATTTCCGCCTTCCAACAGAATCCGAATGGGAATACGCAGCACGTGGTGGTCGTGCAGAAGCGCCATACCCATGGGGTGCATACTACACCCGCAATGCAAAAGGTTGCCTGTTGGCAAACTTCAAACCAGGTCGCGGTAACTATCCAGAAGATGGCGGTTTGTACACCGTTAAAGCCGATGGATACTATCCAAATGATTACGGTTTGTATTGTATGGCTGGTAACGTTGCAGAATGGACTGAAACTGCTTACTACGAAAATGCATATACTTTCATGCACGATTTGAATCCAGACATCCGTTATGATGCAAAAGATTCTGATCCAATCACTGCAAAACGCAAAGTAATTCGCGGCGGTTCATGGAAAGATATCGCGTTCTTCCTGCAAACAGGTAACCGCACATTTGAATACCAGGATACCACAAAATGCTACATTGGTTTCCGTTGTGTATTGACCTTCCTGGGCCGTTCTATCAACGACTTCTAGCACAAGGTTAATTTTCAAGGGGCAAAACGTTTGCAAATATTTGAGCAACAAGATTTTATTAAATCTTAACGCGTTTTGCCCCTTGTTTTTAATACGCCTTTTGGGGCCTCCTCTCCATCATCCGATTTCGTCAAAAAAATACGGTCCAAAAATCTCCAGGCATTACGGTTGTTTGCTTATAGCGGACATTTGTAATGTCGGGGCACGATTTTAGCCGGTTTTTATACCATCCATCACCTGTGATTGCTATTTTTGCGCCGAATTGGCGAGAAAACACTAATATCGATCGCTGATCTTTTTGTAAACTGCTAAAAAGTTTTAAAAACAATGAGTTTCGTAAAAAGCAAAGGCTTTAAGTACTTCAAAAACCTCATGATTGGCGTTGGCGCCGCGTTCGTTCTCGCAGGTGCACTCTTCAAACTCGAATCTTGGGAAGGTGCATCCGAAATGTTGATCCTCGGTATGACTATTGAGATCTTCATCTTCTTGATGTTGGGTCTCCTTGGACCTGATCCAGATTACTACTGGGACAAATTGTACCCAGGTCTTGCCGACTATGGTGCACGTCTTCAGCCGTTGACTGCCGGTGGTGTTCAAAACCAGCCTGAATTCCAGCCATTGCACGGTGACGTTGTAGAACGTCAGTTGGGTGGTATGTTGACCGAATTGCAATCTATGTCTAAAAGCATGGGCGCATTGAAAGCGTTGCAAGAAGTTGATTTCTCTGGTACTTCTGAACAAATGAAAACCATGAGCAACTTCTATTCTAAAATGAATGAGGCTATGTCTGACATGGCTAAATCAACAGAAGACGTGAAGGCTTACAAAGACCAATTGACTTCTTTGAACAAGAACCTTGGCTCATTGAATACTGTGTACGGCAATATGTTGTCTGCAATGTCAAACATCGGTCGTCAATAATTTTTGCGACGCTACAATTGGTAAAATCATCCAATCACAATCAAAAAAATTAAAGACCTATGTCTATACCAAAGGAGCCGCGGCAGCTCATGATCAACCTGATGTACCTGGTTTTGACTGCGCTGCTGGCACTGAACGTATCTGCTGAGGTGATGAATGCCTTCTTTTCGCTCGATAAAGGAATGAAAACCAGTACTGCAATTGTTCAAAAGAACAATGAGCAACTGATGGAAGGCATTAACAAGCAAGCAGATGCATACAAAAAACCTGAAAACGAAAAATATCGTAACAATGCCCAACAAGCATTGCAGGTTTCTGACGAATTCATCACGTTCATTGAAGATATCCGCAAAGACCTGTTTGAAAAAGCAGGTGGCCCGAACCCAAAAGTTGAGGGACAGCCTAAAGATATCCGGAACAAAGATTTGACCACCCGCATTTTCGTAAACGAAGGTTTGGGAGACAAAATCCAACAGCGTCTGGAAGAAACACGCAAAAAACTGATTGAACTTGCCGATAACGACAAGCCTACAGCAGATGCGCTTCCATTGGATATTGAAAAGTTGCCAGAAGGTACCAAAGCAAAAAACTGGTCTGAATTCAAATTCAAACAAATGCCAGTGGCTGCAATTTTCCCAATTCTGGGCAAAATTCAGAGCGATGCGAAAAACTCTGCAACTGCGGTGTTGAATTACTGCGCTACCAAAGTAGGGGGTGTTGAAATTCGTTTCGATGAATTTGAACCAGTGATTTCTGCCTCTAAAGGCTATGTAATCAGCGGCGATAAATACGAAGCGGATGTATTCCTGAGCGCACGGAGTTCTACCGCCAACAATATCAGCATCAATGTGGATGGCTCAAACCTTCCGGTTGAAGCGGGTAAAGCGAAATACGTAACTGGAACCAGCTCAACTGGAACAAAAACGTACAAGGTAAACATCAATGTGAAAAATCCATTGAACAACGAAATCAAAACTTACTCGAAAGATTTCTCTTACGAAGTAGGTCAGCGTTCTTGCTCTGTTCAGTTGGATAAAATGAACGTGTTCTACATCGGTGTAGACAACCCGATCACGGTGGCTGCTGCAGGTGTTTCTTCCAATGATTTGAAAGTAAATGCAAGTGGTGTTACTTTGAACAACGACGGTAAAGCACACTATATCGTACGTGCTACTACACCTGGTGAAGCAACTATTACGCTTTCAGGTGGTGGTTTGCCAGCAACTTCGTTCAAATACCGCGTAAAACGTATCCCTGACCCAGTTCCATTGCTCGGCGCTAAGCACAAAAGCAAAGCAATGGCAAATGGTGAGTTCAAGGCCCAAGGCGGTGTTGCCGGTGTACTGGAAAACTTCGACTTCGAAGCAAAATGCGATATCGTTGGTTTTGAAGTAACTTACCTGCCTAAACGTCAGGATCCGGTTACCAAACAAAACGGTGGCGCACGCTGGAACGGAGATGTACAAGACTGGATCAATAAAGCGAAACCAGGCGACGCGTACTTCTTCGATGATATCAAAACTAAATGTCCTGGCGATGCTGTACCGCGTAATATCGGCGGTCTGGCGTTCAAAATTCGTTAAGACTACAATACACTGCTTCAGTCGGCGTTTTATTCCGGCTGAAGCAGTTTTTACAATCGCTTACGCACAACAACACTATTCTATCAACTCATAATCAACCTAGCGAGTCATGCAAACTTTTATAAAATGGACTTGCCTGTGCCTGTTGCTGGTTTTTTCCACGAGCACAGCCGTACTGGCACAGATCAACGAGGAAGTTGAAACTACCACGACCAATACCGAAGAAACTGAGGTGATCCAGGAGGGCGAAGCTCCCCTTGATGACATCGTGAAAAAAGATATTATGTTGGAACGCCGCGTTTTGGCCTACCAGCCTATCCGCGAAAGCGACATCTTTTGGGAAAAGCGCATTTGGCGTATCATCGACGTACGCGAAAAAATGAACCTTCCTTTCGCGTATCCGGAAGAACCTTTCTTCAAAATTCTTTCCGACGCGGCTACCAAAGGCGATTTGCCTGTGTATAGCACCGACGAAGAAGGCGCCAAGTTCAAAAAACGGATGAGCACCGACGATGTGTTGTCTATGTTGTCTAAAACGGACACTGTAGTAACTTTCGACCCGGAGACATACGAGGAAAAAGTACAAATTGTGCGCAATGATATCAACTGGGAAGATGTGAAGCGCTTCCGCTTGAAGGAAGTATGGTTCTTTGATAAAGAAACTTCTACCCTCCAAGTGCGTATCCTGGGTATCGCGCCAATGATCGACGTAAAAGACAACGAAGGTAACTTCCGTTTTGAGAAGCCGATGTTCTGGGTGTACTACCCACAAGCACGCGAATTGTTTGCGCGTCACCGCGTATTTACGCCAGGTGGCAACCAAAATGCGACTATTTCTTGGGAAGATCTCTTTGAAATGCGCTATTTCGCAAGCTACATCTACAAAGAGTCAAACGTGTACGATCGCAAAATCGAAGAATACCTGCAAGGTGTTGATTTGCTGATGGAGTCTGAAAAAATCAAAAATGAGATTTTCAACTTCGAGCACGATTTGTGGCAGTACTAGAATTTAGTTACCTGAATCAAAAAGGGTTTTGTCAGAACATCTGGCAAAACCCTTTTTTTGTATTTTAAAAAACTACTGCAATTTCACTTCCGTGGCGCCGTAGCCATATTTGTGGTGGTATTCATTTTTAAATTTAATCACATCAGGGTGCCTTCTTAGCTGTTCGGCGATGTTTTCGCGCAGTTTCCCTTCGCCAACGCCATGAATAATAAATACTTTTGGCACACCCAATCGAACGGCTTTGTCCATAAAACGGTGAAAATGCATCAGTTGTATTCTCAGAATTTCTCCTTTGTCCAACTTGGCATGCCCGTTCATCAAGTTTTCAATGTGTAAATCAATTTCGGGGACAAACGTGGCAAATTCTTCCACATTAAAGGCCTTATAGGGCACAGAATGGGGTTCGGGAGCTGCTGCCCTGCGCTTACTTGCTTGGTCTTTCGTATATTGTTTCAAATCGTCCTTTGCATCTGTTGGCGCATTGGGTTCAAATGAATCAAGGAGTAAAAAATGATGTGCGAGTAAATTCAGGATTGGTACCGTTTGTAAGTTGTTGAAAAACTGTTTTGCCTTAATTTTGATGAGTTTTTCAATTGGCGCATCCGGGCCTTCCGTGGTAATGCGGCGCACCCGGATCCACAATTCGGGCGCTTCATTGAGATCGTCGTACAGCAAGTCTCCCAATTCCAGGGCCGATGTGGCGGAGAGTTTATCATCGATTACGATCACGTCCCTTTTGCTGGAATAGAGATCAAATTCGACTAGAAACTCAAAATTGGTATCGTTAAGCAACCAGGTTTTATAGCGGGTGATGGTGCCATCCCGTCCGGGCATGGGTTCAAAGGCCACTTGAATACCTTTGGGCTTCAGAATGTGGTATTGAATTTTGATTTCGCGCCGCGGTGGTGCTTCCGGACTTTTACTTTGTTTGCCTGCGACAAATTTGGCCCCTGCCAATACCGGTTCGGAGCCTTCATCGCGCGTCAAGTCTTCCTCAAAGGCTGGGATTTCCAAAGAAGGGTCGCTATCAAGGCGCACTTGAAGCATATCATCGTCTAGTTTGGCCGTAATTACACCACGTTCGCCGGTGTATCTAAATCGTACCCTGGTTCCTATTGCGAAAAGCATAATGGACTTTTATCAGCATGATGAACATATATTTCGATGCGATTGGTTTTGGGCAAAGGAGCCTGACTATGCCAGCTGAAGTGGACAAAACCGATTGCTAAAGCGTATTAAAAAGAACAAACCCAAAGGTAGGCTTATCTTTATGGAAGTGCATAACATATTATTGCTTGATTGGTGCAACGAATTGCATGATAATTTGCAAAAAAAACTAATTTTGGCCAACTTTTAACCCGGGCATTTCCAGCATTGGACCACACCTTCCGCGCGCCTTTAAAATCTGTTACAATCGAATGAATCGCTACTTAGCTATTGATTTTTATCGGGGTATGACCATCGTTTTTATGATTATTGTCAATACCCCTGGTACCGGAGATTTTGTTTTTGCTCCCTTGCAACATGCCATTTGGAACGGTTGTACGCCTACCGACCTTGTTTTCCCGTCGTTTATGTACATTATTGGCGTTTCGATGTGGTTTGCTTTTGCCCGATTTGAACGAAAATGGTCGGCTGCAATCGGCTTGAAAATATTACGCCGTACCGCATTGCTTTTTGTGATTGGCTTAATATTGAATAACTTTCCATTTGTTTGGCAACATTGGGACACCTGGCGCATCATGGGGGTTCCGCAGCGGTTGGCATTGGGATATGGCCTGGCCTCCATCCTGGTTTTGAATGTCAATACCCGATCGCTCATTTGGATTTCCGGCAGTATTTTATTGGCATATTGGGGTATTTTGTATGCTTTTGCAGCACCAGGCATGGATCCGTTAGGAGCCGAGGGCAGTGCTATTTTACGCCTCGACCGCTGGTTGTTTGGCTTGGCGCATTTGTACCATGAGCAAGTGGCCCCTGGCTATCGAATTGCCTTTGATCCAGAGGGTGTGTTAAGTACCCTGCCCTCCATCGTAACCGTTGTATTGGGTTGGCTCAGTGGCGGTGTATTGACCAGCCGTGGGGATAAAAAAGACCAGGCGGTCCGGGATTTGTTGGTTTTTGGCCTTATTTGCGGGTTTGTTGGATTGTTTTGGGACCTGTTTTTCCCGATCAATAAAAAGATATGGAGTAGTTCTTATGTGCTTTATGCTGGAGGGATTTCCATGGTTTTATTTGGCATGACCGTTTGGTTGCTGGACGTTCGACGTTGGTGGAATGGCTCAGGTTTCTTTATTTCGATCGGGACGAATTCGCTTTTTGCGTATGTTTTATCGGAAGCCTTGGTGATGATTATGTATGTGATTGATGTTCCGATGGGCGTTAAAAATGTGAATTTGAAAGACTGGATTTATCTAAACTGGTTTAAGCCGATTGATGGTGCCGAAATAGGTTCTTTCCTTTTCGCCTTGGTTTATATGCTGGTTTGCTGGGGCGTGTGCCGAATTTTGTATGCGCGAAAGATTTTTATCAAACTCTAAGATGAAAAGGCGTCATTTTTTAATCAATGGTGGGGTGCTGGCACTGGGAGCAGGTTTGGCATCACCGTCTGTTTTGCTAAATCATCCAACTATGCCCACGCTAAAATTGATTAAACCGGCCCGCATCAAACCAGGCGCGACCATTTCATTGATTGCGCCCGCCAGTCCGCCAGCACCAGAGAAATTTGAGAAAACGTTTGAAAACCTGGAATTGCTGGGGTTGAAAATGAAGTTAGGGGCTTCTGTTTATGCAAAAAATGGGCATTTAGCGGGAAGCGATGCAGAGCGATTGGCCGATTTGCACCAAGCCTTTGCCGATCCAGAAACAGATGCAATATGGTGTGTAAGAGGCGGTTATGGATGTACGCGCCTGCTGGATGCGGTGGATTATGACCTGATTCGAAAGCACCCCAAACCTTTTATTGGGTATAGCGATGTGACGGCCCTGCATTTGGCCATTCATGGAAAAACGGGCCTGGTAACTTTTCATGGTCCGGTTGGTGCTTCCGATTTTCCAGAAGATACCCTGCATTATTTTCGTAGCACCTTGATGGAACCGGAAGCATCCTTGTTGATCGCGGCACCGAAACCGGAAGTAGTGCTGGATGGTGAAGCATTCATGCCTTTTGTGATTCATCCAGGTATTGCAACAGGGGTGTTGACGGGCGGAAATTTAGCCTTATTGTCGGCCATGACTGGTACGACGTATTTACCTTCCTTTAAAAACAAGTTGGTTTTTATAGAAGACATCGGGGAGCAGCCTTACCGAATAGACCGCATGCTTACCCAATTATTGATGGGGACTGATTTGAAGCAAGCCGCCGGTATCGTGCTGGGCGTATTTAATGACTGTCAGCCCAAAAGCGATGCCTCCTTGTCGCTGCGGGAAACCTTGCAGGATCGCCTGGGTGATTTGGGTATTCCGGTACAATATGGTATTCCATTTGGGCATGTTACACACATGTCAACTTTACCTTACGGCATTTTGGCTGAATTGGATACCAATACGCAAACCCTGCGTTTATTGGAAAAGGCAGTATTGTAAATTACCATTTTTGTCCCGGGTAGGTGCGTTGCAGATGTTGCATTTCTGCGAGGATAAAACCCAGTTGTTCGGTGTGTCGACCATCTTTTCCACCCGTTTGCATCCAATCATTGGTGGGCTTGGTTAAAGTGGCCTCGGCTAATATTGCATCCGTTTTTTGCTCCCAGGCCTGTTTAAGCAGGGTAAAGTCGGGGGCAATTTCAGCCGCAGCAGCCCATTGATCCGTTTCAGTGGGGGTGGTCAACTCCCCGGTAAACATCCAAAGGTCGTCCACCGCAGTTTGAATTTTTTGATTGCTCAGGGCAGTACCGTCACCCAGTCGCAGCATCCATTCAGCCGAAAAGCGGAGGTGGTAGGTCACTTCTTTGAGTGATTTTTCTGCAATTTCAGCCAAACGCGGGTCTTTACTGTGGCACAATGCCTGCCAGTTGTAGAAGTGAAACGTATCAAAGAAAAATTGCCGTGCCATTGTATAGGCCCAGTCCTGGTTGGCTTGTTCTACCAGCATGACATTGTAAAACTGGTGCACATCGCGGAAATAGGCAAAATCATCATCGGTACGGCCAGCGCCTTCTATTTCGCCTGCGTAATCATACAACATTCGGGCTTGTCCGAGTAAGTCCAGTGCAATATTGGCCAAGGCGATATCTTGTTCCAGCACCGGGCCATGTCCGCACCATTCACCGAGTCGTTGCGAAAGAATGAGGGCGTTATCGGCGAGCGACAACACATATTTTAAATGTTGGTTATGCATATTACATGTGCTTTACTTCATCCGGCAGGTCGTAAAACGTCGGATGGCGGTAGATTTTATCGTTTGCGGGGTCAAAGAATGCCTCAGGATCTTCGGTAGATGCATGAATATGGGCAGATTCGACAACCCAAATACTGATGCCTTCATTGCGTCGGGTGTACACATCCCGGGCATTTTCGAGTGCCATGGCAGCATCGGTGGCGTGCAAACTGCCAACATGTTTGTGGCTTAGTCCTTGTTTGGACCGGATAAAAACTTCCCAAAGCGGCCAGTCTTTCATGTGTTGGATATTTGAATTTATTGGTTAGCGCCTGCAAAGATAAGACCGTATCTCAAACAGCAGCTTGGAATTTTCAAACGTTTAGCTATACAGGACAAAAGCAAGGTCGATCTTCGGATGTTTAGAAAAATGTACTTTTGCGGCGGTCGCTGCTGTGCTTGTTTCGCTTTTAACTTATTTGAAAAAAGAAAGTTGACCGAAAGTGGCTATTTTTACCCTTCCAAACCGAATTAATCATTCAATCTATTTGAACCATGCAATTAAAAATTACTGGTGTGTTGTTGTTTTGCCTGCTTTCTTTCGGGTTGCAGGCGCAATTGCGGTACGGATTTAAAACCGGCCTGAATTTTTCACGTTTTTCGGCTCCATCCGAACAGGATGCCAATGGCAAAAACCTGGAAACCTTTGAGAATATTACCGGATTTCACATTGGAATGACCTTTGGATACAATTTTACGGATCATTTTGGCGTGCGGGGCGAATTATTATACAGCAAAAAAGGGGTAAAGTATTCCTTTGATGGCCCTTCATTCCGGGTTTTTCGTTATGATGGTGGAAGAACCATTACTACCGGCAATTCTAAGTATTTGCTCAAGATTAACAATGCATATTTTGATCTTCCTGTGATGGCATTTGCCCGTTTAGGTGATTTTGAAGTGTCTGGCGGTGTTTATGGTTCCGTATTGGTTCAAACCATAGGCGAAGGCTCGTTGAGTTATACCGGTGGAAAAACTGCTGCACCCTTGAACAACCCGGTCGCCGATGTGGAGTATAATTTGAGTTATAATTATCGCCGGGATGATCCGGGTAAAGGTATTGGCACCGATCAATTATTGGTAAAGGTCGATGCCAGAAACATTCAGATGCCTAAAACCTTGGGTGCTTATTATGATTTTCCGGACAGCAACAGCAAGGCTTTCAATAACTTCGATTATGGCTTAATCGGCGGTGTGGCGTATTACCTCAGTTCCTCTTTGTATGCAGGCGTACGGGTACAATATGGCTTTGCCGACCTGACCAACAACAGCGCGGACGCTTCCAAGGGGTCTTTGGATAATACGGGTAATTTCCGCTTTTTAGATGATAAAGACCACAATTTTCAAATTCAAGCCTCCGTTGGCTTCAGTTTTTAATGTATTTTTTGAGCATTTCAGTGTGAAACCTGCATGTTGGGCGATACAACCTGCAGGTTTTGCCTTTTTAATCCTTTCCGACGACCGATAATACCTTAAATTTGCAGAAGCGTTTCTGTTCACTTCTCTTAATCTTAACAACCCATCTAATGCGTGTAAAAACTGTCCTTGTTTTTGTAATCGCCTTTTCGCTTTTTTCAGGCTTTTTTAGTGCTTGTACCAGAGAAGACCTTGAGCAGGTAGAAATATCCGATCACACCGCCGAGTTTGCTTTCCCACTTTTCAGCACGGATCTTTTGATGAAAGATTTGATGCTGAACATCTTAAATGATACACTTTCAGGGGATACCCTTTATATCAACTCGGATAATTCGATGACCCTTATTTATACAGGGGATGTTGCCGAAAAGAAAGCCACGGATATCTTTAATTTTCTCGAAAATGGGTTGGTTCCTATCGCCGATTCTGTAAGTTCTAGCCCCATTCAGGCACCTGATGGGGTTACCGTTACGCGCGCGGATATCAAATCGGGTACGATTACCCTGATCATTTACAACAATACAACCGATACGGTAAGCGGCATTTTTGAAATCACCCAGATGTCGGCCAATGGCGTCGTTTTTAATTACCCATTTACGGTGCCACCTACTCCAAATACGGTTTGGATTTCTCCACCGATCGACTTGAGTGGCAATATTTTGCTGTCTGGTAGCAATCTACTGGAGTTTAAGTACTATGCCTATAATAAGGATGGGGTACGAATCGCATTTCCATCCATCAATGGCGGTTTTGCACCCGTGTTTGTTTCCTTCCAAAACTTAACTTTTTCTTACCTGCAAGGTTATTGGGGGTATTCTTCCTATCCGCTCACGCGCGATACGATTGAAATTGACCTGAACCAAACCAACCTGGATGGAAATGTAAAGGTGAAAAACCCGAAGGTGACCATGAAAATTTCCAACTCATGGGGCTTCCCAACCCGTGGTAAAATCAAATACCTGAGTTTTATCGGAAAAGATGGCACCGAATACAAACTGAACAGCACCATTTTTGTGGATGATGCGGTAGATTTTGAATTCCCGGATTTTACAAAAAATGAGGTTGGGCAAACGAAATACACCTATTTGAAAATGGATGAAACCAATTCAAATATTGCGGAAATCTTCAACGCACAACCTACAAGGCTGGTGTATGAAGTCGAGGGTATTTCTAATGCCAACCTGGATCCAAATGTAATTGGTTTTCTCACCGATAGCAGCAACATCAAATTGAGCGTGGGCGTAGAATTGCTCTTGGAGGGATCGGCGGATAACTTCCAAACCGACCAGACGCTGGACTTGGATTTTGGAACCTATTCGGCGCTTGATACCACTGAAATTGAAGCGGTGGAATTCAAATTAGTGACAGAGAACCAAACGGCAATTTCTGCTGCGGTACAAATTTTCTTTTTGGATGAAAATGAAAACAAGGTTGATTCCTTGTTTGTAGGTGGCCCGCAGTTTATCATGAATGCAGCCCCGGTGAATGCGCAAGGCATTGTAAGTGGCGTTACTCGTAAAGAGAATTTCATTCCAATGTCTATAGCCCGTTTCGAACGGGTACGTACCACCAAGAAAGCAGTGCTTCAGGCTGCTTTCACTACGGCCGATGGAGGTCAAGTTCCCGTTAAATTGCTCGCAACGGATCAGGTTGTGATCAAAATGGGATTGAAAGTTAAAACAAGGCTGTAACATCATTTTTATTCCACATTTACCCATTATTATGCGCTTAAGCACCTTATTACTCCTCTTATTCCTGTGTGTGCATTTGTCTGCTCAACAGGAACTGATGCTCCAATCTGCTCCTGAATTGTGGCACAGCAACGCGACCAATCCGGCTTTTTTTCCACAAGAGAAACGCCTGGTTATCGGCTTGCCTGCCTATGCCCTGGATGCGGCACATTCTGGCAATTTGACCCTAAATGACATTTATGCCAAAAGGAATGGCATTCGGTATATCGATTTTGGTGCAGCGATTGACAAATTGGACCCTGAAAATACCGTACACTTCGACCAGCGGATTGAAACGGTTTCTATAGGTTTGCGCCTCTCCAAAAAGTGGGCGCTTCAAGCTGGGCACGCCAATCGTTTTACGGGTGCAGTTACCTATCCGAAAGATTTACCCGCCTTGTTGTGGAACGGAAATGCGCCCTATATTGGGCAAACCTTAAATATTGGCCCAAAAATCGCGCTTTTTAACTGGAATGAGTGGAGCGTCGGCGCAATGCGCAGCTTCGGAAATCTGACCATTGGTGCAAAAATGAAGTTCCTCACGGGCGTAAGCGCGTTGGAATCGGATGAAAACCACCACAAAGCGGAGATATACACCAATCCCGATATTTATCAACTGACCCTTAATACCGATTATGCTTTTAACTCCTCTTCCATTATTTCGGCCTTTGATACTGCCGGTTATGGATTTAGGGTTTCACTGGGTTCGCTGAATGGAAAGGCCTTTACCGCCAACACCGGTATAGCCTATGATTTTGGGTTTAATTGGCAACTCACCAAGCGTATTCGGGTGAGTGCAAGTGTACTTGATTGGAAAGGCAAGATCAATTGGACCGAAAACGCCAATTATTATAAAAGCAATGGCACGTACGAATATGAAGGCGCCGTCTTTCCAGGGACAGACATTATCAATGGCGGTGATAGTTTAGACTTTGATTCTAAAATAGATACGCTCAATGATATTTTTAAGTTTGTAAAAACGCCTAAGGAATTTAGTACCAGTCTGCCGACGCGATATTACGCGAGTTTTTCCTTTATGTTGAATACGCGCTGGACCTTTGGAGCGAGTTTTTACAAACAATCGGGGGCACAAACGCATTCGGCACTTGGATTTAGTGCACGGTGGTCACCCATTAAATGGGCAACGATCGCGGCGATGTACAGTGTAGACGACCGTTCCGTTGCAAATATTGGTATGCAATTCATCCTAAAGCCAGGCCCTTTTCAGTTGTATCTGATGTCTGATAATCTGGCAAATGTATTTACCCCAAGAAATACACCCGCATTGAATTTAAGGGCAGGTGCGTCGCTGGTTTTTTAGGGGTAAATTTTGACTTATCTTTGTGTTGAATTTTTCAGGCAGGTTTAAAGCAATCAATATATGAGCTGGATCCAAAATAATCGTTTGTTGTTGATACTCAATGGAATATTGGCACTTGGTGTTGGTCTTTTTTTTGTATCCTCCTTCAAAGGGAACGGCGATGGAACTGGTCCGGAGCAAAGGGTGCGCTCTATTGATCTCGACAAAGATTTTGTCTTTTGCGGTGAAAAATTCCCCATGGATAATTTTGATGTACGCCAGCGCCTAGACGCCGAGTTGTTGCGGAACGTTTATTTTCATTCGCAAACCATTTTGGCAATCAAGCGGGCCAATGCCATCTTCCCGATAATCGAGCCGATTTTAAAGGCAGAAGGTGTTCCGGCAGATTTAAAGTACCTGGCGGTTGCGGAAAGTGCCTTGTCGAACGTTGTTTCGCCGGTAGGTGCGCGTGGAGTATGGCAGTTTATGAAAAGTGCAGCCGCCGATTTTAACCTGGAGGTAACCGAAGAAGTGGACGAGCGCTATCACCTCGAAAAATCAACCCATGCTGCTTGTAAATACCTGAAAGGGCAAAAAGAGCGGCTTGGAAGTTGGGTATTGGCAGCAGCAGCCTACAATGGCGGCCCCGATCGGATCAGCCAGGAAATGGCCAAACAACACGCGAAAAACTTTTTTGACCTCAATTTAGCCGCCGATGAAACCATGCGTTATCCTTTTCGGATTATGGCGATCAAGGAAGTAATGGAAAATCCGGCACTCTATGAGTATACCATCGAAAAGGAACATCTTTATCCACAGATGAACGACTATAAAGTGGTAAAAGTGAGTAAGGCCGTACCGAGTTGGGGCGATTTTGCACAGGAACAAGGTACCAGTTACCGGATGTTAAAGTTGTACAACCCTTGGCTGATAGATGGCAAGTTGACGAATAAGGCGGGTAAAACCTACGAAATTCACATTCGTAAGTAGTTGGTTTATTTGAATTTTAAGACAATTCCGGTCGTGATACGCATAATTTGACTGGTATTCCGGCCACTTATAGTGTACGCCCCGCTCAGGTAGAAGCCCAACTTGCCCGATTCAGAATAATAGGCAGTGCCCCCAATTTGGGTATAACTAACCCCATATGCTTGTGGCAAATCACTGACGTTAAACACATAATCGGCGCCCCCTTTAGTATATTGGTGTTCTATCCAGGCGTCCAGGTAATAAAAGCGGGCAGGAAACCCTACTTTAAACAAGTAGGTACTATAATTTACAGGGTCTATTGGCACATAGTTCGGCCTTTGGAGTCTAATTAGTGCAATATCTTTTTCTTTTAAATCGTCCAGGCGAAAGTTATAGCCACCGGTCAGGTTAAAAAACAGCCCTAAAGGGGTTTCCCACTGTATGATTAGTCGAGCAGGTACTGAGGTTGCTTTTTGGCCAATTGCGCCCGTTGCGGTGGGGGAGTAGTTGGCCAGAGGGAAACTTGCACCTGTCCCGAAAAGAATCCCAAGTTTACCTGCTTTTTTTAATTGGGCGTAAACGGGTCGGTACTTTATATACAGCCCTCCGTCTTGCAGTCCGCTTTGGTTTGCAGTAAAAACGGTTGCGGCAGTAGCCACCAGGTCCACTTTTTCAGTAAGTCCGTATTCTGCAAACAGGCTGAGCATGCTCCCACGATAAGGTGCATCAAATTTTTGCTGTTGGGCTCCTAAAAACGTTTTGGCCGATAAAAATGAAAAGGAAGGTGCTAGGTCTAGCGTCTTCGCTCCTTTTAAGTAGCCATCTAAAGGGCCTTGTGCGGAGAGCAATGCAAGGTTGCAAAGCCCGAGCATGACTATGGAAATCCAGGTTTTCATCAGATTAATTGGGCATATTGCGCAATTTTTCGATTTGAGTAATAAAAATGACCCCTTCTTTAATTTCAATCAGGTTTTCATTTTTAAAGTCGGTCAGGGTACGTATCAAGGTTTCTTTTGCGGTCCCAGCCAATGCGGCGAGGTCTTCACGGAGCAGGTGAATTTCGCGGTTACCCTGATTGTATAAGTAAATCAGCGCCGTAGCAGCCCTGCGTCGCACCGAATTATAGGCAAGATCGAGCAATTGTTGTTCTCGTTCGGCAACGTGGCTCGCCAGCATTTTGAGGAAAGAGCTGGCTACATCGCGGTTGCCGGTAACCAGCGTTTGAAAATCGTCTTTAGGAATCAGGCGAATAACGGCATCGTCTAGCGAAGAGGCGCTTTCGGGGTAATAGTCATTTTTAAGCAATGCCAGATAACCCAAGAAATCGCCAGCTTTGGCAATTTTTACGATCAATTCGCGGCCATCTTCGCTGGTTTTGAAAATTTTGACCTGCCCACTTTCTACAAAATACAGCCAACGCGGCATTTCACCTTCTTTAAAAACGACATCTTTCTTTCTGAAATGGCGGCTTTCACGGTCGGTTGATAAGGTTTGCAGCATTTCATTGGCCCGTGCCTCATTAATAAAGGAGTCCAGTGAACCGGAGGCCGCAACACTTGCCGCACGGAGGCGTTCGCTTTTGCGCAGGCGTGCTTCGATGGTTTGCATCAGTTGCTCGTCATCAAATGGCTTGACGATATAGTCATCAGCACCTAAAGACATGCCCCTTCTAAAATCTTCTTTTTCACTTTTAGCGGTCAAAAAAACGAAGGGAATATCGGCTGTTTTGTGGTTTCGGCCCAAAATATGCAATACGCCAAAGCCATCCAGCTCGGGCATCATTACGTCACAAAGAATTAAGTCTGGCAGTTCCCGCAAGGCCTTGTCTACGCCAATTTTGCCATTTTCTGCGGTGATCGTTTGGTAATTGCTCAATTCTAGGATTTCAGCCAGGTTCTCTCGAACATCGGCATTGTCCTCAATAATGAGAATCTTTTTCATACTACGAATAGGCTGGTGTAACAAACGGTTGAGGCGGCAAGATAGAAAGTATTACAATGAAAACAGTAAGGTAAATGTAGTCCCTTTCCCTTCTGTGCTGTCAAAAGAAATTTCACCTTGTAGAATCTCCATATACCGTTTTACGATATTCATACCGAGTCCAACGCCCTGAATGTTTGTAACATTACTTGCACGGAAAAAGCGGTCGAACAAATGAATTTGATCGGCTTGCGGGATTCCGAGCCCATGGTCGATGACTTGAATCAATAATTTGGTTGGGCTCAACAATACGCTACACAAAATATCTTTTTCCGAATATTTAATTGCGTTGGATAACAAGTTGTAGAGCACGTTTTTAAGCAGGCGTGGGTCTAAATAGACAATGCGATTTTCGCCATCAAATTCCAAGCGGAGTTGTTGCCCGGTTTTCGCCAATCCGCGAATTTCTTCCATGGTATCGGAGCAAAATTTTTCGATATCAAACCATTCGGGGTTGTTGGCCACACGACCTTCTTCCAATTTGGTGAGGGAGAGGAAGTCATTGAGGATGCTCGTGAGGTTATTTACGGTAGATCGAATTTTTTCGAGGTGAAATAGTTGACGATCTACGTTATTAGATTCGGTGTAACGTCGAACCAAGGCTGCCGAAGACTGAATCGTGGCCAGTGGTGTTCTGAATTCATGACTGGCCATGCTCACAAAGCGCGATTTGAGTTCACTGAGTTCTTTTTCACGTTCCAGGGCTTGTACGAGTTCTTCCTGTTTTTGGTGTAGGGCATGTTGTGCGGCTTGGCGTTCGTGTACCTCTCGTTCCAGTTTTTTATTGGAGGCGAGCAAGCGATTGACGACATCGGCGAGTTGTTCGGTGCGCTCGCTGACTTTTGCTTCTAAGGCTGCATTGAGTTGTTTTACTTCATATTCGGCATTTTTCAGTTGGCTAATATCATGAATGAAGCCTGTAAAAACGATCTGGTCTTTTAGTCGAAACTCACTGACACTCAGCCAAAAAGGGAAAGTCGTGCCATCTTTTTTCAGGCCCAAAACCTCCCTTCCGGTGCCGATAATTTTTTTATTTCCTGTATCGAGATATTGGTTAATATATCCATGGTGTGCCTCTCGATGTGGGCTTGGCATCAATTTAGTTACCTTATCACCGACCATTTCATCCTTATCGTAGCCAAATAAACGGCAGGCTGAGGGGTTGACTGATTCAATGTGGCCATGTTGGTTGATGATAATAATGCCATCTACCGCGGTTCCATAAACGGCTTCAAACCGAAGTTCAAGTTCTTCGCGTGAAATTGTATCCATGCCCCAAAATACTGGATAATTTAGATATCCAATCATAAGCAAAGTCATTTTGTGCTATGATCGAGGTCATTTCTACAAATTGTCTAAGCGGCCAATTTTGCATCATCTTAAATTTATAAAACCTGTCACTACCATGAATTTATTTGCACCTGTTTCCAGCATCATGACCACCAAACTTTATACTGTAAGTTCAGAAGACAATCTGGCAACGGTAAAGGAGATTTTTGACCAGCACAACATCCACCATATCCCTGTTTTGCATGTACGCCAGTTGGTTGGTATGGTGAGCAAAACTGATTTTGAGCATTTTATGGGAGGATTGAGCCATTTTCAGGATGATCAATTTGTGAACGAACATCGTTTGAAGAATATGAAAGCCTCCGAATTAATGGTGAAAAGGCTGGGTAAATTAGAGCAGGAAGATCGTATCAACGTTGCAATCGAAGTTTTTTGTAAAAACCTGTTTCACGCATTGCCAGTAGTACAAGGCGACGAATTGGTTGGGATGGTTACGACTTTTGATATTTTGAAAATGCTTCAGGCCGAGAAACCAGCACATCCGGAAGAAGTTTACGAGTAGCCGTCGCTTTTATTCTTCATGACCTCACTCGATTAAAGCAAGCAGCATGAGCATGAACATAAAAATATTGGGTATGGGTGATTTGAAAACCCGTGCATTAAGAGATAATCTTGATGCAGCCTTGCGTTTATACCCGCTAAAAGGAAAAATCGAAGAAGTTTCGGAAGTAAATCGGATCGCCTTATCGGGTGTAACCGAAACTCCGGCCTTGTTGTTTGATAATCAAATTATATCGGAGGGGAATGTGCCATCGATTGAGGAATTGACCAATTTATTGCGCAATCGTTTTTTGTACAAATCAAAATTATATCGTTTGAGCAAAATACTGGTACCTGTTGATTTCAGTACGAGCGCTGAAAATGCGCTTTGTTTTGCTTGGGAAATTGCGCGGCATTTTGATGCAACACTGGATGTGGTGCATGCCATGGAAGGTGTTTTTGAAGGAAATACACAAGCAACGTCTGGCCTTTTGGAGCAACATGTTCAAACGACCCAACAAGCATTGCAAGCGTTTGTTACCGAAACGTTTAGGAAGTTTTTTCCAAACGATTTGCCCATTACACCTGTAGCGGCCGGTCCGGGCGAAGTTTCCAGCCCAAGCGCTCTATACCGGGTGCGGGCAAAAGTGGAGTTTGGTTTTCCCGAAATTGTATTGGAAAATTTGACCCAGCGTTATGATTTGCTTGTGATGGGAACGAGTGGAAAAAGTAATTTGGCAACGCAAGTGTTGGGTTCAGTGAGCCTGGAACTTAGTCGGAGCGCCCATTGTCCGGTCATGCTTATTCCGCCGGGGGCGCAGTACAGCGGATTTCGAAATGTATTGTATGCCAGCAATTTTGAGAGTAACGATCCGGAAAAAGTGAAGCAAGTGGTTGCTTTTGCTAAAAAATTTGATGCGCAATTGCATTTTGTTCACGTAGGAAAGGTGCAGGAGCATGGGGAAAAACTCGAACGTGCACTGTTTGAGGTCAATTACAAATACAGTGATCCAGAAAAGCCCTTTGTTTTTCAAAAGATGGTAGGCGAGGATGTAACCGAAAAATTACATGAATATGCTTTTTACCACAAGACTGACTTGTTCGTTTTTGTAACGCCCAGGCGCGGATTTTGGCAAAATTTATTGCACAAAAGTCAAACGAAACACATGGTATTGAACACGCACACCCCTGTTTTGGTGGTACATCAGTTCAATGACCTTGTAAATAATTAACGGGTTTCGGAGTGCAATTGCCTCCAAAACCCGTCAAGAATAATTTTTGCTGTGGCTAGTTGCTCCGGTGGTTTGTTGTAAAGATAAACCGCCGGATTTTTTTTATAAATCCATCAACAGTGCGATTGGATCTTCGATCAAGTTTTTAACTTTCACCAGGAAGGTTACCGAAGTAGAACCATCAATCACGCGGTGATCATAGCTCAGGGCGAGGTACATCATTGGGCGGATTTTGATTTCTCCTTCTACCACAATTGGGCGGTCCTTGATTGCATGCATGCCCAAAATAGCACTTTGTGGCTCATTGATAATCGGGGTGCTCATGAGGCTGCCGAAAATACCACCATTGGTGATGGTGAAGGTTCCACCGCTCATTTCTTCCAGCGATAATTTTCCGTCTTTGGCTTTTGTAGCCAACTCTTTCAATTTGAATTCGATGTCGCTGAATTTCAGGCTTTCTATGTTGCGAATAGGGGGCACCACCAATCCGGTTGGTGTGCTGATTGCAAAACTGATATCGGCAAAATCGTGGAAAATGATGTCGTCTCCATCCAAGGCGGCATTTACATCGGGCATTTCGAGCAGCACTTTCGCGCAAGCTTTGGCAAAAATGGACATAAAGCCCAGTTTGATGCCGTATTTTTTCACAAAAGCCTCTTGGTATTTTTCGCGCAGTTGCATCACTGCTGTCATATCAACCTCATTGAAGGTGGTCAACATGGCCGTGTTATTTTTAGCACTTACCAGGCGTTTGGCGATGGTGCGGCGCATGCGGGTAAGGCGTTCGCGGCGTTCGTTGCGCGAGAAAGCGGTAGTTGCAGCGGGTGCAGCAACGGGTGTAGCCTTTTCTACGGTGGGGGTTGGCGTAGGCGCGGGTTTGTTTTCTACGGCTTTTTGTGCATCTTCTTTCGTGATGCGGCCATCTCTTCCGGAGCCTTTCACTTGGTCGCCGCTTACCTGGCCTTCTTCCAAAATTTTAGCAGCGGCAGGAGACGGAAATCCGGTTGCATAATTTGTGCTGGTATTGGTTGTTTCTGGTGTTGGCGTTGCAACAGCAGGTGCGGTTGCAGCGGGCGTCGCCGCGGTGCTTCCGGCTGCATCTGTATCGATTTTAGCAAAAAGCGCCCCTACCGCAAGGTCTTCACCTTCTTTGGCAACCCAAGTTAATTTGCCAGCCGAATCGGCAGACAATTCCTGGTTGGCTTTTTCTGTTTCAATTTCACAAAGCGGTTCATCCATGGAAACTGTTGCCCCGTCGGGTTTGAGCCACTTGGAGAAAGTTACACTTGATATGGATTCTCCCAAGTTTGGGATTTTTAATTCAATGACCGGCATTTTCCAGTAAGGTGTAAAGCGTTATAAAATACAAAAAAGACACCTGCCGCAGCAGGCAGTGCAAAAGTAGGCTTTTCGGTGAAAAAAAGTATATAGAAAACTATATATTTAGTCGCGCAGTTGCTCCAACAGGTTATTTAACAAGTTTGCCTGGTCATTGTTTAAGGCGCTTTGATAGGGCGAGTTATTGGCCCAAACCTGGTCAATTTCAAGCATCAGGGCTTGTCCGGAGGCTGTTAGGAGGATCGAACGGGCGCGGCCGTCTTTTTCGGAGGGCAATCGGGAGACCAGTTTTTTAGTGATTAATTTATCAATAATTCTGGTGGTGTTCGAGTTTCGGTCGGGCATTTTGAGGGTAATCTCCTTCACCATGATACTTTCTGGAAATTTTCCCAACACAATGCTTAGCACATTGAATTGTTCAAAAGTAATCCCGAACGGTTTTAGTCGGCTATTAATTCGGTTTCTAATCCATCCGGCACAAAAAATAATGTGGAGTTGCGCTTTCTGAATTTCATTTAAAAAACTCGAAGTTTTCAGTTCGTCTTCGATTCGCATGGGTGTGTAAGTCGGTTGTTGTTGGATAATTCGTTGCTTTCGGATTACAAATCAAGCGCGTCGAATTAAGCGGGATTAATTAGACTTGTTGCGGTGAGAAGTTGAAAACGACGTAAAAACGCCCATTTTCCGCCCTTCTGCGTTTTTTTTCTTGTCCGTAGCGCTGCTACGCACAAGAAAAAAAGCCTTGAAGGCCAAAAAATGGACTGTTTTTGTCGTTTTACTCCCCACCGCAACAAGTCTATCGGAAAAACAGGCTCCAAGATTAAAAGCGCCGTGGTTAAGCGCGCAACAAGTCTTTTATTTTTGGTAGTTAAATTTCAACATAAGCCCTTCTTTTTTCTTGCCTTCGCTACTCAGGTACAAATTACCTGTTTCGTCAAATGCAATTCCTTCGGGCTGTGGCAGCAGGTTTTTATCAAGGCGGGCAGCAAAACGGATCGTACCATCTGCGGCATTCAGGACGACCATTCTCTTGAGGGCCGTTGAAATCAGGTAAATATCTTTAGTTTTAGGATGCACCGCGATACCAGAGGGGCTAAAAAAGTGTTGTTTTTCCTCCTGGTTGTAAGGAACCAATTCATTTACCTGCTTGGGATCGATATGATAAACAGGGGTTTTGCTTAGTTGCTTGGTTTTCAAATTAAAACCCCAAACAAGCCGGATGGTATCCTGTGCTGGGTCGCCTTTTGCAGCCAGGAGCAGTTCATTTTTTCGGGTATCATAACCAAGCCCTTCAATGTCGTCTTCTTTTTTGAGGGGCGTTTCGAATATTTCGACCGTCATTGTACTCGGGTTGCGCCAGGCATTCATTTCGAACAGTTTTCCATCGCTTTTAACGGCATAAAGGGTTTTACCGACCATTTCAATGCCTTCAAAATCGCCTTTATCGCGAAACAGGACCCGTTTTTTGATTTTCCCACCAGCATTTCCTTCTATAAAAAATACTTCTCCCCGTTCATCCGAAATTGCACAAAAGCGTCCTGTCGTATCTGCCGCACTCAAGCCAGATATTTCACGCAAATCTTCACTTACGAGGTTTATAATCAAAGATGGATTTTCCAAATCGTAAGGCATTGCAAGTGCGCTTCCAGGCTTAGGCCCAGATTTGCTGGCATCTTGCAGTTTGCAATCGGCATGTTGCAGTAAAAGCAGGCACAAGGCCCAGGCAGGAAAGAATCGTTTTTGCGTATTGTGCACAGTGGGTATCATTGTAATGGGCAAGTATGATTAATTTGCCCCATGCAAAGAACGCATGTTTAAATGGTATAGCCTACCGATTACTCGGAAAAAACTTCAATTTCATGGTTTTTAACTACCAGATCTGTGAATTTCCCTTTAAAACGGGTGGCGCGCACGATATGGTTGTCGATCCAATGATAATTACCGCCACGTGGTTTGCCAAAAAGGATACCATGGTATTTGAACCCGTGTTTGGAAAGCCATTGTTCGGTTACCTCGCGGTGTGCTTCCGTTCGGCTGGTAAAAAAGAAAACTACATGGCCTTCTTCATACCATTTATTGAGCATGAGCAGTGCATCCGGGTAGGGCAGTACTGTTCCCATGCGCTCAGGTTCTTCGTTTGGCACATCGTCGCAGACGGTGCCATCGATATCAATCAAAAAGTTTTTTACGTGTTTCGGCAATTGCGGACTAATCCGTTCGCCTTTTTCGTTGAATGCCTCTTTTAAAGACGCATCAGATTGCTCTTGATAAACCATCGTGTAAGTTTTACGCAAAGGTAAGGTAAAATCATTGTAGGTGTTCAGAAAAAATCATTGCTTTGGGGCTTATAAATCTTTTGTACACGATTTGATGGTTTTATTGGACATTTGCAGTAGAAATTTGAATTTGTTTGAAAAAAATTAACACAAAAATTGGATTGGATGTAGCGCTTGCCGCGCAATGGCTGCGTGCATCTGAGCCGGTGGCGATTCCAACTGAAACCGTATATGGTTTGGCCGGAAATGCCTTAGATGTGGCAGCTGTTGCCCGCATTTTTGAGGTAAAAAATCGCCCTACCTTCGATCCGCTCATTGTGCATGTGGCCAATGTTGCGGCTGTGGAAGCGCATGTGCTTGATTTTCCAGCGGCTGCACGTCGTTTGGCAGCCCATTTCTGGCCTGGTCCGCTTACGCTTTTATTGCCCAAACAACCCCATATCCCCGATTTAGTGACCGCCGGATTGCCCCGGGTAGCCATACGGGTGCCGGTGCATCCGCTTACACGCGCTTTGTTGGAAAGTTTGCCATTCCCCTTGGCGGCCCCCAGTGCCAATCCGTTTGGGTACATCAGTCCAACTACCGCGCAACATGTGTACGATCAATTAAATGGTTTAATACCTTATATTGTGGATGGAGGTGCCTGTGAAGTTGGGGTAGAATCGACGATTGTTGGTTGGGAAGGGGAGGAGGCCGTATTATATCGCTTAGGGGGAATATCCGTGGAAGCTATTGAATCGGTGATTGGAAAACTACGGGTACAACCCAACCAGAGCAGCAATCCTGCTGCGCCGGGCATGTTAAAATCACACTATGCGCCAGCAAAGCCTTTGTATTTAGGCGATTTATCGGTCCTCTCAAAACAGTTTGCAACACAAAAAACAGGTGTTTTAAGCCTGGAAAAACAGATAGATTTGCCCGCGCATTTCTTGGAAATCGTGTTGTCCGAAACGGGCGATTTAAACGAAGCGGCCCAACATCTATTTGCGGCATTACGCCAGTTAGACACATCCGATATTGAAATAATCATCGCAGCGCCGATGCCAGAACTTGGTTTAGGGCGTGCGATCAATGACCGTTTGCGCCGGGCAAGCGTACAAACCAATTCAATATGAATAATTCATCTCTTGCTGTTACCCTTGTTCAAACCTCCTTGATATGGGAACAACCGGTTGAAAATAGAAGTCAACTTGCAGCCAAACTGGCCCCATTGCAAGGCCGAACCGATCTGGTGGTGTTGCCAGAAATGTTTACCACGGGGTTTTCCATGCGTGCAGCCGAACTGGGAGAACCGATGGACGGACCAACGGTAGCGTGGATGCAGGAGCAAGCCACACAATTGGATGCCGCCCTCACCGGTAGTTTTATTTGTATAGAAAATGGCTTGTTTTACAATCGGTTGGTGTGGGTGCAGCCCGATGGGGTCGTTCATTTTTACAATAAACGGCATTTGTTTTCCTTGGCAGCCGAGCATCAAACCTTTACACCTGGTACCGAGCGGTTGACCGTAGAATGGAAGGGCTGGCGTATTTGTCCGTTGGTTTGTTATGATTTGCGCTTTCCGGTATGGAGCAGAAACCACCCCGATCAGCCGTATGACCTGCTTTTATACATCGCCAATTGGCCCCAAACGCGTTCGTTGCACTGGCGCAGCCTGTTACAGGCCAGAGCCATTGAGAATCAAGCATTTGTGGCGGGTGTGAACATCGTTGGAACCGATGGAAATCAGCTGGTTTATGGAGGAGACTCGGCGATCATTGATTTTTCGGGGCAACACTTATGCCAAATATCCCATTGCGAAGGCGTGTTTACCACTGAACTATCATTGGAGAAACTACCTACCTACCGACAGCAATTGCCTTTTTTGAAAGATGGCGATACTTTTCGTTTGATTTGAAGAAAATAGCCATTTTTTATTTCAAAATATTTGATTTTTAAAATCCTTTACTACCTTTGCCATCGCTTGGTGCTTTTTAGTAGGTCATTTAGCCGGTCTGTTCATCTTAATCCCACCCTTGAACATTCGATTCTAACACAAGCAGAACGACCGTAGGGCTTTGACCACAACTAATCATTTCACGAACAACGTATCATACTCTTTATGTAGAGTTGAATAGTCGCGTCTCCCGACTAAACGTTGAAATATTGCACTTATGAATGAAATACGAACATCCAATCGAACAATTCCAACGATTCACCAGTATTTTGCCCCAGTTTTAATCGCATTGTTTATTTTTGGTTCGGCGTTTACGCCATCCGACCGTGTTCCATCCAAGGCTGAAAACGCCGAGATGATGCAAATGCGGGAATACATTACCGGTTACGCGCACAATTTTCTCGGTTTGCGCTATCGCCACGGCGGGGTTACCCCGAAAACGGGCTTCGATTGTTCCGGTTTTACCAGTTTTCTTCTGAAAGAGTTTGACATCAAAGTTTCCTCCTGTTCTGCCACCCAATCCAAACAAGGAATGAAAATTCCTTTGAAATCGGTATTGCCTGGCGATCTGGTATTTTTTGGCAAAGGCCGCCACATTCAGCACGTTGCGATGGTGGTTGACCGTACCGAAGAAGGGGTGTTTGTGATTCACAGCACCTGCAGCCGAGGAATTATTGTAGAAAATATAAATACTTCCAAGTACTGGAAGCCCAAGATTTTGTTTGCACGGGATGTAATTTCCCAGCAATGGTCGCAATTGGCGAGCCACTAAGATTTATTTACCCGTAAGGGGCTTTTATTGTCTGCTGACCAACACAGGCACATCAATACAAAACGTACCATGAGAGAAGAAGGGCGTCCCGAGTTTCGGGAACGCCTTTTTTTATGTCCCCCCACGTCGGAAGCGTCCCCCCACGTCGGAAGGGTCCGGGACCCTTCCG
>CAIVGO010000672.1 GCA_903905445.1 uncultured Bacteroidota bacterium | reverse complement strand
TGTAAATACAGCGCTTGCGATGTTGGCATCGCCAGGTGTGCCTGTCAATGCAACGATGTCAGAGTACAAGCAGAAATCGCCGCTCAGATCAGCGGTGATCGCTGGGTTTGGATATTGGCAAGAGTTGCCGATGCTCAAAGTTGTACCACGGTTATTCGTAACGCTGATGGTGTAACCCAAGGCGTCAATATGGCGACCGTCCAAGGTGAACATATTGCCACCGATGTTGGTCAGCACTGTTCCAATCGTGATTGGAGTTGGTGCGGCTGGAGGCGCTGCGCTAAAGTTGGTGAATAAACCTGTTACAGCAGAAACCACCCAGATTTGGTTGCTTGGCGCATTGATTTTGATTTGTTCGCCGAATTGGCCGTTGGTCAAACTCGTTGCGTTGTTCAGGCAAACACATGGGTCGGAAATGGTGACGTTACAATTGAACGAGAACACCATAACAGAACCAGACATGGTGGTGGTACAAGTTGTTGCTACATTGGTAGCAATCACGGTGTAAGTACCTGCTGTGTTGAAGTTGCCAAAGCTGAGTACGTTACCAGTTCCTGCAAGTGGAGCGCCACTATTCGTGCCATTAATTTGCAGTTGGTAATTAAAGCCGGTTTGTGAACCGCTTAATCCAACTGGCACCGTAGAACTGCCCTGGCAGAAGCCACCACCACCGGTTACCGTGAACAGGGTTGAAGGTGGTGCAACCGTAATTGTAGCACTGGAAGTTGCCGTGCAACCGTTTGCATTGGTTACAGTTACCGTATAAGTCGTCGTTGCAGCAGGAGTAACCGTAATTGCCGCTGTTGTGGCGCCGGTGCTCCAGGCGTAGGAGGTACCTCCTGAAGCCGTCAGTATAGCCGATGATCCGTTGCAAATAACGCCGTCGTTCGGGGTCGCGCCAGAAGTTTCGGTCACTGCGATTGCCGGGGTCGGCAGCGGATTCACCGTGATGGTGCGCGTTGCAGTAGCGGTGCAACCCGCAGCGCTGGTAACCGTTACCGTATAAGTCGTGGTAGCAGCAGGTGCTACCGTGATGGCGGCTGTGTTTGCGCCCGTGCTCCAGGCATACGTACCGCCGCCGGTGGCCGTGATGGTCGCCGTAGTGCCAGCGCAGATGATACCGTCATTCGCCGTAGTTCCTGAAGTTTCAGAAACCGTGGTTGAAGGTGTTGGAAGCGGGTTAACCGTGATCGTCGTCGAAGAAGTTGCCGTGCAACCGTTGGCATTGGTTACTGTAACCGTATAGGTTGTTGTACCTGCAGGTGTTACGGTGTTTACATTCGCATTAACACCATTGCTCCAGGCATAAGATGTGCCGCCGGAAGCGGTTAAAGTAGCCGAAGCGCCCGCGCAAATTTGGCTATCGTTGTTGGTAGTACCCGATGTTTCCGTAACCGCAATTGCAGGCGTTGGGAGTGGGTTCACTGTGATGGTGCGGGTTGAAGTGGCCGTACAGCCATTTGCATTCGTTACGGTAACTGTGTAAGTTGTGGTAGATGCTGGGGAAACTGTAATTTCGGCAGTTGAAGCGCCTGTGCTCCAGGAATAAGTACCACCGCCTGTTGCTGTTAAAGTCGCCGAAGCGCCCGTACAAATTGAACCATCATTAGGTTCGATACCAGAATTTTCAGCCACCGAAATTGCTGGTGTTGGAAGCGGGTTCACATTCAAAGAATTACCAACCCAAGGGCGGCAAGAAGGATCAATTGGCGTGGGAGTCAGAATAGCATAGATAAACAAACTACTTGCCGTAGGGAAGTTCACAGAAGCAGCAGCACTTGTACCTCCCAGGGCAAGGCTTCCGTTCGGAACAGTAGCCAGTACAGTTCCTCCGGAGTAAGGATTACCTGTTGCGCCGGGGAAGGATACAAACTGGATACCGTAGGTATTGCCCATATTTAGAAGACCGCTGGCAGTCAGCGTACTATTACTACCTGCACAAACAGGCGAGGGGCTGGCATTGATGCTACCCACCGTCGGGCATACGTCGCAGCCGCCGGGGCCAACAAGCGTTACTACCTGGCTGGATGTGCAACCGTTGCCACCAGTAACTGTAACGGTGTAAGTACCCACACCCAAATTTAAAATACGCGGAGCCGTTGAACCAGTACTCCAATTGTAAGTAATTGGCGCAGACACACCGCTTATCGTAAGGCCGCCAATACTGCCATTTGTTGATACGCAGGTTGTTGGCTGTATGATGGAGTCCGGATTAATCGAAATCGTGGGCAGGAACAAGGGTGTTAAGCCCTGAGCAGTGCTTGCTGAACAGCCGTTGGCATCTGTAACCGTCAATCCGATGACTGAAGGTGCGCCCGGCATCACGATATTAATACTTTGAGTCGTTTCGGATGTACCCCATAAGTAAGTTCCGCCACCAGTACCCGTCAGCGTAACAGTACTACCGATACAAGCTGTAAACGTACCTGTTATACCCGCAGTTGGCAATGGATTAACCGTTATGGTGGTTGAAGCCGTAGCTGTGCAACCGTTTGCATTTGTCACTGTTACCGTGAATGTTGTGGTAACAGGTGGAATTACAGCAATAGAAGCCGTTGTAAAGCCCCCGACGCTCCAAAGATAAGTACCACCTCCAGTAGCAGTTAGTTGAGCGGCATCCCCTGCGCAAATAACACCATCGTTAATGGTTGTGCCTGAAGTCTCAGTTACCGTGATATTGGTAGTCGGATTCGGGTTAACCGTGATGGTGGTCGTGATTACATCCGTACATGTACCGTTAGTAACCGTTACAGTGTAGGTTGTGGTTGTGCTTGGATTGACTGTTGCAACAGCGGTGTTCGCGCCGCTACTCCAGGCATAGGTGCCACCACCAGTAGCAGTAAGTGTTACCGTTGCGCCTGCGCACGTAATCCCATCATTATTCGCCAGTCCAGATGTTTCTGCAACGGTTAATGTCAGGTTTGGATTGGTAAATTCATCCGCACCGATATCAGGAGTGGATGCATTCCGCGTTTGACAATCGATATCGGTTGTTAAACCGGCAATTGGTGTGCCATCGCCGTCCAGGCACTGGTTCGAAGTAGCGGTAAGGTGCAGGTCAGTAGCTGAAACAAAGTTTGGAGCGAAGTTTTGCGCCGCGCCGTCTTTGCCGGTAAATGCCTGTAAGTTGGCAACGGTAAGAAGATTCGTCGGAGCAGACAAACTGGTTGCCGCGCCAATAAAGAATGTTGCACCGTTTCCTACAAAATAATCATTATTGTTGGAAGTAAGATTGGTAAACGGCGCATAACCGTATCCAATCGCATAGTTATTCCCGGTTCCGTTGTTTTGTGTATTTGTCAGGATGTTATTGCGAACATCCACAACCGGATTTAAACCGCCGATTGCAAGCGCAAAACTTGGGGAAGTGCCACTTGCCAGGGGTGCTACATTTGTCATGGTAACGGTGTTGTAATAAACCTGGGTAACAGAATTATTACCACCTCCAAGCAATATGCCAACGCTTAGGTCACCAGGTGTCGGATTACCTGAAACGCCACTAATTGTATTATTAACTATTCGGTTGGTACCAGAAATCGCTGTAGCTACAAAAATGCCGCAAGCGGAAAGTGAGTTACCTGTATTACGAACTGAACCGATGACGTTGTTCGAAACCGTTGCATTCGTGACTTCATTACCCGTAAATCCCGTTGTTGTTATCGCGATTCCACCCAATGCAATACCAAAAACGTCAGGCGAACTTGCCAAAATAATTTCAGAAATATTATTCCCAGAGATATTGATATTATCCTCAAAACCTACCAAAACACCACCTCTTGCCGTATTGTCGGGTGCTAATGTATTTACCTGATTCTGGTTAATTACAGTTCCCGTATTTTTAATGGCAATACTGGTACCTTGCGAGAAGATACCATATTGTGTCTTACTGATTTTGTTGTTGATGTAGGAATTGTTATTGTTCTGAATACCCAAACTTGCCGTTGAGATGGTCGAAGAACCACTACCTACCCCTACAAAGGTTTGTGCATTACCACTACCCACCAAGTTAATATTTCTGATGGTATTGTTGGTAGCGCCATTGACCGGAGCAACACTTTGCAACCAGATTACGGCGCTTGTAGTTGACGTATTGTTATTCGAGATCGTCAAATCGCGTGAAGCCACTGAGGCCGGGCAAATGGTATTCGCAGTATTTGAAATGGAACCATCGATGGTTACCCAGTCCGCACCGTTCAATACAATCAAAGCCGTAGCACTGGTACCGCTGATCGTGGTATTTGCCTGCGTTGCTTTGATCGTCAGCGTATTAGTTGCGCTGGCATATGCATTGGCATTAATGGTGATCGGGAAGGTTTCGCCTGCGTAGTTTGCATCTATGAGATTAAACGTAACTGGTCCGCCAATACAACCTGTGTTGTAAGCTGCCACCGCTGCTGTTAAGGTCGTGTAAGTCCCAGCTGCACCGACCGTGTAGGTACCGCTCAGGGAAGTGCCGTTAACCGTAAAGGTATTCGGTGCTACCGGTTGGGTTGTAACTGTGTTTACATCGGTTGCAACTACACCTGCCGGATTAGAACCGACGTTTGGCGTAGCAACAATATCCTGTGCTATAACATAATACGAAACCACATCGGCTGCAACCAGGCCTCCCATGTCGGCTGCAACAATCGTAAAGTTCCAGTTTGAATTTGTCACAGACCCAGATACTAATGTTCCTGGCTGGGAGAAATACGTTCCGGCATTTTTCCTGTAATAAATACGTGGACGCAGGGTTCCGCTGGTTGGGATGCCCGTAGCGTCCGTGATATTCACACCTGCCAGGATTTGGTCGCCCGTATTACAGTTGTTACTAAACAGCGCCGTATAAGTAATCACCGGTGCAGTAAGATCCGCCAAAATAAAATTGCCGGCATCTGCGCCAATATCTACCGGTGTTAAACCTGAACGGGTTTGTCCGTCAAAATCGGTGGAAACTAAAGGAATGTTGATACCGCCTTGTTCAACCGGCGTTACAACAGCCGCTTGAATATGAAGATCAAGGGTTGCAGTAGAACCCGTTGGGTTTACCAATTTGGGATCCGCTGCCAGTGAATTCCAATCTGCATTGGAAGCCGTTTGCCAGGCTGCAAGGGTAGCGCAATCAGTTGCGTTAAACAAGCCTAACACACCACCTGTTCCGTCTGCCAACAATACGTTGTAGTTTTCAAGCAAGGTAGTGTTGGCAAATTGCGTAACGGCATAGTTTTTACCCGTGCCGCTGGCATTAGAACGTGCGTTGTAAAAGATGTTGTTTACAACGGTGTCCTGCCCGATCGTCGGAGCGGCTGTCCTGCGGAATGCAAACGTATTTGCGGTTCCACTCACAACACCAGTACCGCCAATGTAAACCGTATTGTGGTAAATACCCATGCTACCGGTGGCAACTTTGTACACACCATTGATTTGCAGGGCATTCGTAAGAGAAGCGCCATTTATATCAATACCCAAACGCACTGTATTATTATATACAAGTGCATTTCCTAAGTTAGCCAGGAAAATACCTGCCATACCGGCGCCGGATATTCCAGAGGCGGCGTTTAGGCTATGTACAAAGTTTCTAGAAATGGTGGTGTTTGCTGCGGGCGTGAGCGCTGTACCGAAATACATACCGTTGATCCATCCTGCAACGGTAGTATTGGTGTTTGTTAAGTTAAAGACGGTGTTATTCGACACATTGGTTCCGCCTACTGCTGAAGCGGTCATGGTGATCCCGACAATAGAAGCAGAGTTATTGATCGCAATATTCGTACCGTTGGTTGTCAGATTAGACACCGTGTTTCCCGTAATCGTATGGCCGCCGCCACTTGATTGAACGTTAATACCAGTTAGAGACGGACCCACTGTTGTATTAGTGACCGTCAGGTTGCGCAAGGTATTATTCGTGATTACGTTTCCAATAGTTGGATTCAGCATCAAAATCCCAAACAGGGAACCGTTTGCAGCGGTCGTGCCACCTGTTAATTGTTGAATACTGTTTGTAACTGTACCACCAATAAGGTTATTGCTGATGGTTACAATACTTCCCGCAACAGGTTGTCCGTAAATAACCCGGAAACTAACAGCACCGGTACTGCTTGTGGACACCGTAATCCCACCAATGTTGTTGTTCGTGATATTTATCGTGCTCGGATTAGCACCAGTACCCGTCGAAATGGCCAGGAAGAAAGGCACTGTAGACGTTGAGGCCAGGGTAAACGTGATATTACCCGTTGCCGTTTGAGACCCGAGAGTATTGTTGCTGATGTTTACATTACCATTCAAATGGGAGATCAAACTCGATGAGGTTGAAGTACTGGATGTGGTAATGGCAATATTTGAGATGGTATTGTTGCTAATATTCGATAAAGGGAACCCGTTACTAACAGAAAAACGAATCAGACGCGGGGTTGGCGTGCCTGTTGTTCCGCCAGTCCAAGTCCATGGCGTGCCGCCACAGTTAGGAGCGGTACCACCAATAAAGTTGTTGGTAATGGTAAAGTTTTGTCCAAATACCGTAGATGCTACGAAGATAGCGCCCTGGTCGGTGGCCGTCGTCATGGTAAAGGTTCTGGTAGCCGTTTGGTAAAAACTGTTACCGGTAATAGTCCAATCTGAACAAGCCGCTGTAATGTTAATGGCAGCACCGGCAGTAGTAGAGGTTGCATTGAACCAATCGTGCAGGGTGCTATTGGAAATGGTATTGTTGTTATTCAGGTTGTTATATCCATTAGTAGTTGTACCTGTTGCAAAAATAAGGTTCAACGGGGTAGTTGCCCCATCGCGAATATCACAATTATCAATGGTATTGTTGCTATTACCTGTGGTCAAACCAGTTGCAGTACTAAATACAATGACGCCGCTGGCAGTACCGGTATTAACACCAGCTACTGTACAATAGCGAATTGTATTAAACGTAGCGCTATTGATCAACTGAATAGCATAACCAGTTGTCGTAGTATTGCTGATTGTAAGTTGCGAAGCACCTACGCCGCCTGCGCGACCGTCGAAGGTTACGAAATCACCTGCGTCAAAGTTTAAAGTACCTGTGGCACTTGCGCTGGTAATCAAAAGGTTGGTTGCACCCGCCTGTGGTCGAACCGTTACATTGTTGACTGCGCTGATACATGGAATCGCTGGAACTACAACTGGGAAAGCGGGCTCTGCCGTGCTCACGTAAGTAGCTTGTAATTCTAAAATCACAGGAGAGGCTACACCGTTGTTTACCAAATCGGCAAAGGCAGCCGTCAAAGTAGCGTAAGTACCGGTTGGACCAACTGTTTTAGTCCCAGAAATGGTACATGGGTTTGTCGTCGAATTGGCAGTTAACGGAGATGAAGCAAGATAAATTGGTCCGCCTGAGCACGCTGCATTATTGAAGGAATAGACCCAAAAGAAATATTGTGTAGAAGGAGACAATCCCGTTGCCGTAAAAGTAGTACCAGTACCAGATGAAACGATTACACCGCCAAGAGCAGATGCGCCCGAAGTATAACTAGTGCCATTTACCGGAGCGGTTGGTGCAACATTCGTTGTTGTTCTAACCACTAAGTAATTCGAAGGATTGCTAGCAGCTGCTGTAAAGGAACCTGCGATGCTAGTAGCACCCGGGGTAAACGTCAATGATGTTGGCTGATTTGCAGGCGCAACACATGGTGGTGGTGGCGTAAACGTATAAGTTTGACCGCTTGCTGGTTTTGTCGCAACATTGGATTCGTTGTAAAAACAAGTTGCGTTAGACGCAGCTCCAGCAATAGGTGTTGCCCAGTTTCCGCCACTTAGCACTTCAAGGTTTTTAAAATCCGCACTGGAAGCGCCCCGCAAACCGACTTCACCGTTGCTGGCTGAAGCCGCATTTACGGCATTGGTCCAAGTACCATATACGATTTGGATTGCATTGGTCGTCTGAACCAATTTAATCTGCATATCAATATATTCTGCATTGACCGTTGTGCTATTATAACGTCTGGTGTTAGACCATTGAACCGTAAAGACACTACCCGTTGTCAGGTAATCCACACTTCCCAACGGGGCCGTGTTTTGGGCTTGTAAGTCGCGCCCCCAAGCCGATACTACCCCCGAAACAGCGCTACCACCCGAAATCGGTACATAGCCCGAGGTGGAAGAACCGAACGTGATATATCCATTCGGATGTACAAAAACCGATGTGTAGGCCGTACCGTTAAAAGTAAAACTAAATCCGATAGGCACCGAAACAGCAGTATTGTCATCCCAGGTACCCGTAAATACGTTGGTTGGACTGCTTAATGCGGTGTAGGTTCCGGAAGATGCCGAGAACCCATAGTTAGCGACCAATTGTGCCTGGATACTGTTGGATAACAGCACCAAAAGAAAAGTCATTATACCCAGCTTCAAAAATTGGCTGTAAGTATTTGACACACCTTGAAAGGTGTTTGCATTGAAAAAATGCGTAGATTTTTTTTCCATGATTTGATTATACTACGGGTAAAACATTGGTAGTTGCATCTTTATTTTTACAATTAAAGTGCGAACCAATTTCCTAATTTGAGTTATTGAAAGGCCAATTTTGAAACGAGACTGCCGTACAAAACACTAAATTCCCCTGAGTCCGCATCTTTTAAGATCGGGTCAGCAGGGGCTTCAAGCACAACTTTTTTGTAGTTGATGTCGGCAATGGTTTCAATTGGACTCTTAACTGCCAAATCAGCCTGCATATAGGCAAGCAACCTGTCATAGGCAGCAAACAATGCAATTGTTTCAACATTGAGGTTGGAATTGGAAAGCTGCTGTGCAGCAATTGCACGCTCTTGCTCAAGAATAACCGAGTAATCTGCGGGTGCCTTCCAAGCATTAGGGGAAAGATCTTCAGTTGAAATCAATGCACTTGCTGGTTCTGAAGTTTGGGCAGACAAAGGATTCAGGGCCATACCCGACAGAAAGCAGATTATGATTGTGTTGAAAAAAACACGACCATTACCCCTAACAAGGAGGTGTAACTTTTTTTTCATGAGATTGGTTATTAAATTGTAAAAACCCTAATGCATTGTAACTTTACAACACATAAGGTACCAAAGGTTAAAATTTAATTTCAGATTTGTGTCACGCAACAAATATATTTATTGAATTTGATTTATTAAAATACATAATACATTGTTATCAAATTCAATCAAAAGCAAACAAAATGATTTATATTCGTTTTTTTAAATGAAAATACAATAAGGTTGTCTTTATAAATCATATTGGAATAGAAAACGGCCGCCCCACGATATGTGAGACGGCCGTCCATCGGGTGCCCCTTGCGGGCACCCTACGCGCGGTCGCCCTTATACGTCCACCCGCCTTCACTTGCGCTTTGGCGGGTAAATTGGGCGCCCGCGAGGGGTGTCGCTGCCTATTTCGTTTGTTAGGGGCGCCCGCGAGGGGCGCCCCTACGCCTATTTCGTCTGTATCATCTTCTTCGTCGCACTGTCCGTCGCTGTCTCCAACTTGTAATACAACATACCCACCGTGTTCAACAACGCTTTGTCAATCGCGATCGTGTTGTAACCTTTCGCGTACGCTGCCTTCTGGTTGTAAACCATGCGACCAGCCTCGTCGAAGATCGACAATGTAGCAGTTGTTGCTTCTGGTAAATGAAACCCGATAGACGTTTTGTTCACAAACGGATTCGGCTGATTCTGGTATAATTCGAAACCTAC
>CAIVGO010000671.1 GCA_903905445.1 uncultured Bacteroidota bacterium | reverse complement strand
GTACAAACCGCTCCCACAAATCGACAATATTGCCTTGATACACCAACGCAATGCCTTCCTGGGCTTTGCGACAGGCTTCAATGCGCGGAATCAGTTCATCCAGATCGGTATATACATTTTCTTTTAAAACATATCCATCGGCAACGCGCTGGGCAATTGATTCGGCATCGGTTTCGGCAATTACGCCCACGCAACGGGTTATCACCGCAGCACCCGCTTGTGCGCCCGACATGCCGCCCAGTCCGGAGGTCACATACACCACCCCGCGCAAATCGTCCTTGCCCAGGCCATGAATTCGGCCTGCATTGAGCAAGGTAATGGTGGTACCGTGCACAATGCCTTGTGGACCAATGTACATATAAGAACCGGCGGTCATTTGGCCATATTGGGTTACGCCGAGTGCATTGTATTTATTCCAGTCCTCTTTTTTAGAATAATTGGGGATCATCATGCCGTTGGTGACGACCACGCGGGGCGCATCGGCATGCGAGGGAAACAGGCCCATGGGATGTCCGGAATACATCACCAGGGTTTGTTCGTCGGTCATTTCGGCCAGATAACGCATGGTGAGGCGGTATTGGGCCCAGTTTTGAAAAACCGCGCCATTGCCGCCATAGGTAATGAGTTCGTGCGGGTGTTTGGCTACTTTAGGATCCAGGTTGTTTTGGATCATGAGCATGATCGCTGCGGCTTGTTTGGAGCGGCAGGGATATTCATCGATCGCCCGGGCGCGCATGGAGTAGTCCGGACGGAAGCGGTACATATAAATCCGGCCAAACTGTTCGAGTTCGTCGGCAAATTCAGGGGCAAGCGTTTCATGCCATTTGTTGGGAAAATACCGCAAGGCATTTTGGAGGGCCAATACTTTTTCATCGGGTTTCAAAACGCCTTCAATGACCCGGCGCGGGGCATGGCTTACGGCCAAATCGCGGGGTTGTGGATTGGGCAGGCGTTTGGGAATGCCTTCGAGTATTTGGCGTTGAAACTTGGTCAGCGGATTTGCCATGGATGTGTTTTGTGTATTTGGCGGCAAATATAATTCAGGATAAGCCGCATTCGGTAGCAGCGCGGCATGATTTACTGGAAAGCCTGCTTGTCACGGGCCAGGTTGCGGGCCAGCATTTGTTTTTTAAAGGAATTTACCCGATGATTGCTCAGCCAGGTATGCCGCCATTCGGCAAATAAAAGGATAGATAAACCAAGGCCCAAAAAGCCGTAATAAACATATTGGGCGATCAGATCGTAATCGGAAAAAAAGGTTTGAATGACAAAGATCTGGACGGCCACCGTGGCGGCGGAAAGGAAGACGAACAACATAAACCAGGCACGTGCGTGCAACAACCATTTGGGTTTTTGGCGCAATAAAGATTTTTTGAGTAAACGCGCGCTGGATGGATCATTTGGGCGGATTTTCAAAATTTCGCGGGTTACATGTGCCGCGCGTGCATATTCGCGCTGATACACGTGTGAGACTGCCTTATCGAACAGGATTTTTGTAAAAATATCCTCACCGCCCCATCGGTCGATATTGTGCTCAATAATCAATTCGAGTAAAAAATCGCACATTACGAGATGTTTCCCGTACTGACTGGTTTCGAATAATGCATTCGTATAAGCAAGGGTACACTCAAAAAAAGCCTCTAATTCCAGGGCACGCACGCCTTCCTCGAACCGCTCATAGAAGCGGATAATGCCATAGAAGTCGGTGGCTTCCAAGGCCTTGAAGTTGCGGTATAAGCGCAGGCGATTGGCCGGGAGGAAGTGCATGTTGTTTGTTATTTTTCCTGTCCTAAAATTAGGGCATTTGGCAGGAAAAAACAACGGGGGTGGGAAAAGGTTTGGAAAATGGGTGGTTTTTGGAAAATGGTTTTTTGAAGACACTGATCAGATTTAGTACTGTTTAACCTTCCGCTCATAAGGAAGTGCGATCCCCAAATTAAAAAAAATACCATTCAAATGGTAATAGGCGATCCGCGTATATTGAGGTTTTGGGGACAAAGGATTATCGGCAAACACAAGTCCTTGTCTTCCAGAATGCAGAACACTGACTCCAATAAATACTGCCCTGGCCCGAAATCCAATAGTTCCACGGATGTAATAGTTGTTATTCAAATCGGTTCTTAAAATAAATGGAGCGGCATCCTCATAACTGGACTTTATTACACGGCCATATTCCGCACGGATTAAAAGATGCTTTAATGCTCCGGATGCGTGAATCGGAGTGAAACGGTATTGAAGTCCTACCACCCTGCCACGATTTTGGAAAAAAGAATTTTTATAAATAATAACGCCTCCATAAGTAAGGCCAAATCCATGGGTACGTTTGATTAAAAAACCTGCGTTTATGTTCGCTTCATAAAAAAAGAGGCCTACATTAAAATCAAAATAAACGTTACGGAATTCCTGGGTAACTTTAGAAGAATCTTGGTTGTGCTTTTCTAACGTGGACACTTGCCCCTGCGCCTGAAAACATGTCAAAAAGAAAAGTACTACAAGCATTGCAGCAGCAAAATATGCGTTGGATGGAAATTTGGAAGATGTTTTCATTGGGAATAGTAGGTTTAAATCATTGTTCTTTTCAAGAAAAAATTGGGCAGAGGAATGAACAATAGATGCGTATTACGCCTGGATTTTTATGTTTTACCCGAGTACGAACCAAACTTTTTATTCAATTTTTCGGGGAGGCAAGGTGATTCCAATTCCAAGTACGCCATGCGTGAATTTAAAAGTCTGGGTTTCAGGAGTGTAACTATTGTTTGGGTAATTCCAAACGAGGTTGCCACTATTTCCTAAAGCAAGGTAAAAGTTTAAAAATATTAATCGCATGCCAATCGTCGTACGAAACATGTATGGTTTTGAACGTTTGCTATCGAATTGGGCTTGTATATTACTCATTGTACCGAACTCTATGGCGTGAGCGGGCTTAAATACTGTTCCAATGTCTATTTTGTAATAAAATATTT
>CAIVGO010000670.1 GCA_903905445.1 uncultured Bacteroidota bacterium | reverse complement strand
TTGGATTAGTAAAAGCACAGACCAAGGCAATACCTGGACGGCGCCGGTAAGGGTGAACAATGATGGTGCCGGGAAACAACAGTTTATGAGCTGGATGACCATCGATCAGGCAACGGGCTATATTTGGGTGGTGTATTACGACCGGCGGGCTTACCCATCGAATAGCAGCAAAACCGATGTGTATCTCGCTGTTTCAAAGGATGGTGGCACTACTTTTAGCAATGTATTGATCAGTGAAAACAGTTTTACCCCCAACACCGGTCAGTTTTTTGGCGATTATACCAATGTCACGGCACACAATAACATTGTTCGGCCGATATGGACTCGACAAGATGGCCCCGCAACCAGCATTTGGACTGCCTTGGTGGATGTTAGTCAAATTCCGGTAGCCAGCAGCACCGAATCAAGCGCGGAAATTCAGGTCGACGAACCCAATTTTCCAAACCCAGCTACCGAAACCGTGTGGGTGCCTTTTAAAATACGCCGCCGTACCCTCGTCACCATGCAAGTGCTGGATCAACAGGGAAATTTGTTGCATACGGAGTTCACCAACCGCGCTTATGAGTATGGAAAGTACACGGAACAAATTAATTTGAAAAAACTGAACCTTAAAAGTGGTACTTATTACGTTGTATTGAAAGGTGGTGAAAAAGTTTTGAATCGGAAACTGGTGGTGTTTAATTAGGCTTTTACTTTCCACCACCACGAGCCAATTAGCACCATAAAGTAGAATAAAACCTCTTATTTTCGGTATGAAAAATCCATTTAGACGCACTTTTCTGGTATTCTTGTGTTTGGCAGGACATTACACGCTTGCTTTTGCTCAGGTTCCCAAGATTACCATCAGTCCTGAACTGGATATAGACAAAAACAAATCATTTCAAAGCCATTTATACTCCGACTTAAGTGGTCACTATCTTTTTTTTGAAGATGGGTTTAGCCGTAATGGATTTGGCCCAAATGGATCAGCAATGCGTGTTTTTATTGACAAATATGATCCCGATTTCAAACTGTTGTTCAGTAAAAAGTATGAACTAGAATATAATGGCGTAAATTCTTGGGGTGTACGTTATTTTAATGGCCAGTTTTTGTGGCTTTTTTCAGAAACCAACAAAAAACAAAAATATTTACGGTACAACCTCATGCCCATCGATTTAAACGGTGTAAAGGCCAAGCCGTTGGAGTTGATTCAGCAACCGTATGAAATCTACGATGATAAACTTATCCCAAACTGGAACATTTCAAAAGATTCCACTAAATTACTATTCACAGCCATTCATGATATTGATAGTCGGAAATTGCCATTTACGGTGTTTATTTCTGTATTGAATAAAGACTTAAGTGTTAATTGGTCGCGTAAAATCTCCTTGACTTATACAGAGAAGCAAGTGGACGTTTTGGGTACGATTTTGAAAAATGATGGAAGTGTATTCATGGTTGCCAAGGTGCTTAAGCATAAAGGTGGAAATGAATTTGTAAGACCCCAAGACATAAAAAAATTAGATGATTACGAAGTTAGATTGTTTCATTACACAAAAGAGGACGATCAACCAATTGAGTACAAGATACAGCTTGGAGATTCAAAAATACGGAATGCAGCATTGGAGACCGACCAAAATGACGACTTAAAATGCGCTGGGTTATACTTTGAAGAAAAAGAATCTAACATCCGGGGCTTATTCTTTTTTAGTTTGAACCACAACGGTCAAATTCAAACGAACAATAAAAAACCGTTTACCGATGCCCAATTAAAACAATTTGGCAAGCGAAACACAGAGAAAGAATTTAACGGAATTTATGGGCTTGAAAATTCGTTTGATGTTACCAATTTTTTGATTCGCCCTGATGGATCGGCCTATATCGTTATTGAGAATAATTTTGGTTATAGAACGACCTATTCTAATGGATTTAGCGCTTCATTTGCTTCCTCTACTGAATATTATTCAAGGGATATCATCGTTTTTGATATCAATTCAGCAGGTGAAATCGAACGTACTTCGATCCTTGCCAAAGACCAACATACCCCTAAGCCTAACTATTTTCTTTCCCATGTTTCCCTTTTGGATGGAAATGATTTAGTGTTTTTTTACAACGAGGACAAAGACAATATGGCCAAGCCAATAAACACTTCCAAGCCTAAAACTATTAGTAGTTTTAATGATTGTGTAACAGTTATGACCATACTGACACCCGATGGAAAATTAAACCGCAGCCCGTTGTTTGAAGCCCGGGATTTTGAATCCTTGTTTATACCTATAAAAAGCACGCTTTTTGAAGGTAACAAATTGTTCTTTACAACATCCAGACGTCGGCTTTTTTCCGAAACCGTTTTCCGATTTGGAGTTGTTTCGCTGCCTAATGGCAAAAAATAATTCACTTATGCGTTACTTCCTGCTTTTCTTGTTTTTAACCGGTCTATTTACCCAGGTCTTTGCCCAAGCGCCCGTAGTCACCGTGAGTCCTGAGTTGAAGATCTCAAAAAACCATTCCTTCCAAAGTCACCTCTATTCCGACGCCGGGGGCCATTATATTGCTTTTGACGATGAAAGCAGCCGCACCGGCATCAATTTGAGCGGATCAATTACGCGGGTTATTCTGGAAAAATACGATCCTAATTTCAAATTGGAATATAGCAAAACGTATGAATCGGAGAAAAAAAACGTGGCGTCCATGGGGCTGCGCTATTTTAATGGGCAATTCTTGTGGCTTTTTTCGGAAACAAACAAACGCGAAGATTACATCCGTTACAACCTGTCGCCCATTGATTTAAAGGGCAAAAAAAGCAAATCAATAGAAGTCGCCAAACTAAAATACGAAAGCCGCGACGACCGACCCACCGTATTTTGGAATGCCTCAAAAGACTCGACCAAACTCTTGTTTCGCGCTGTAACCGATGATGACCGCATTGACGCCTATTTTAAGGTGTTTATTTCCGTGTTAAATAAGGATTTGAGCGTCGATTGGTCGCAAAAAGTCGCCTTGCCATACAATGAAGCGCAAGTTGAAGTACTGGGCACCATCTTGAAAAATGACGGAAGCGTGGATATGCTTGCTAAAGTGTATGAAGGCAAACGGGCGAAAGAAAGCAAAAAAAACGACGACCGTAAATCGGTGGCCGCTTACGAGATTAAGTTGTTTCATTTTGCCAAAGGCGCTGAAAAACCAACAGAATTTCCCTTGC
>CAIVGO010000669.1 GCA_903905445.1 uncultured Bacteroidota bacterium | reverse complement strand
TAAAAAAAGGAACGGCGCGCTGAATATAATTCTAACGCTCCCCCAACAACCCACGAATACCTCCGTGCACCTCCATTCCTCCAAGCTCCTCTGTGGAACCCCTTTAAAAAGTGTGCCGGAGGTACACACCGGAACTTTCCCAACCCCAATCGATGTTGCATATTCAACACACCAATTCCTATTCCACATGCAAACATCCATCCAGATCAACAACCAGCTCTCTCTAACCGCTTTTCAGCAAGCAGACATTCCCAATATGTTGTTGTACCTCAACGATTTGGAGATATACCAAAACACGCTGCACATTCCGTATCCCTACACGCAGGCGGATGCGGAAACCTGGTTAGAAACAACCCGCACCAACCTCCAAAAAAATGGCGTGCTCACCAATTGGGTAATCCGGCATGAAACCCACGGACTAATTGGCGGAATCGGGGCAATGGTAAAACAAGGCATGGATGGCCATTTGGATGAAATCGGCTACTGGCTGGCAGCGCCTTTTCGCAACCAGGGCATTATAACAGCCGCCGTGCAAAAACTTACCGATCAAATGTTCGAAACCCGACCTTTGGTGCGCATCGAAGCACATGTTTTTTCCCACAACCCTGCCTCTGCACGGGTGCTGGAAAAGGCGGGCTTTCAAAAAGAAGGCTATTTGCGCAAATTTCACCGCAAAAAAGGCCTCGATATCGATTCCCTCCTGTATGCGCGCATCCGCACGGACGGGTAAACAGCCGCTTATTTCATCAAGACCGATTTGGTCAAGTATCCTTCCTGGGCACGTTGCGCGCCGATCAAATCATAAAAGGCCGGATCATCAGGTGTGGTAGCGCCCAATCCGTCTACATAGCGGTTGAACATGCAAAAAGCAGCCGCGATCAGCACCGTATCGTGTATTTCAAGGTCGCTTGCACCCAAACTCCGCGCCGCTGCAATATCCGCTTCCGAAACGGCCTTGCCACTTTGCTGTACTTTACCCGCAATGTGCAATAGTGCCTTCATTTTGTCGCTGATATCCGCCTTTTGGTAATCCTCCCAAACGGCATGCACCAAGGCATAATCGTTGCCGGGCAAATGTGCCGCAATGGCCCCGTGCGAGGTCATGCAAAACGTACAATGGTTGAGACTGGATACAAAACTGGCAATCAATTCGCGCTCACCCCGTGTTAGCGGCGATGCTTCTACCAATAAAGCCTGGGCAAGGGCATTTAAGGCCTGGGCGGCATCGGGACGAAAATTCATCAATCCACGAATACCCGGTATGTTATCAGGTGTTTGAATATGCGGCATGATTTAATCTTTAGGTTCGTAGGTAAGTGTTTGATAACCATTGCTGGGTGCGGCGTATCCACGGGTGGTAATTCGTTTACCCAAGGCTTCGTAATAGTTCGGGTCGCTTGGGGTTGCTGCTGCCAATCCATCTACATATCGGTTGTACATACAAAACAAGGCGGCAATTAGTACGGTATCGTGTATTTCAAGGTCGCTCGCGCCTGCTGCACGGGCTGCGTCGGCATCCGAACCTTGTACTGCCTGCCCACTTTGCTGTACTTTGGCGGCAATACGCAGGAGGGCGCGCATTTTATCGCTCAACGGTGCCGTTGCCAACGATTGCTTCAAGGCTTCAATTTGTTCCAAATTCCCTTCCGGCAACAAACACGTCGCAGCCGCATGGGCAGTCGTGCAAAAAGTACAATTATTTAAATAGGAAACATAAGTGGCAATCAATTCGCGCTCCGATTCCAACAAGGTGGAAGGACCGCGCAACAACAACTGGGTCAAATCGCAAATAGGTCCAGCGGTTGCGCTTCGGTAATCAAGCAAACTGGTAATCCCAAACAAATCACTGCGCAATTTAATATGAGGCATAGGGAAATCGTTTTATACCCAGATTTAAATGGATTTGAAGGATGTATGGATAAAGAAACTGATTTTCAATGGATTAGAAGCCAGCTATTTTCATAACCAATTTTCGTTGACTATAAAAACTTGCCTGTTACTTTGTTTTTTGCACAAAAAATAAGGCCAACATACCCAACAAATAAACACTGGAAAAGGCAAAAATCGCATGGCCATACCCGCCAAACCAAACCACAAAAGCACCCACGAAAAATACAGAAATCGCTGTAAAAATCCTGCCGCCATGAAAGCTCAGCCCGGTCGCAGTAGATCGAACGGCCGCCGGAAATAACTCAGGGATGTAATTATGCAGCACGCCCTGACTCACCCCAAAGGTCAATCCCAACAAGGTAATGCCCACCGGAACCTGCCAGTTGTAGGTGATATTTACCTCAAACAACCAATAAGACAGGATAAAACAAATCAAAAAACAAACTTGCTGTACCTGTTTTGCCCCAAACCAATTGGATAATACGCCCGAAAACACACCGCCTACTACCCCACCCATCCCTAAAAACATAACCGATTGTCCACGTTGCACCTGACCTTCACCAGTCTCTGGACCAATCAATTGTTGTACCCAGGTAGGCAACCAGGCGAAGGATGCCCAAATACCAATCAACATGGTTCCATAGATCAAAATACCTGAAATAACTGCTTTTTTATAGGGCTTGAGATCAACAGGCTCCTTTTTTGCACGCACTTCCGTCCATTCTCGCGATTCCTGCACCCACCAGCGTACCGGAATTGCAATAAGCGCCGTGGCGGCACCCAACCACAAACCCATACGCCAACTGCTGACATTGGCGGTAATCAGGCCGGAACCAATGATGCCGGCCGGGTAAGCAACGGACAAAACACCCAAGGCGATCGCGCGCGTACGCAAGGGCCAGGCTTCAGCGATTATCACGGCCGTAATGACCAGCGTGGCACCCACTCCCATGCCTACGATGAGGCGCGAAAACGCCAGCATTTCCCAGGAGCCCGATAGAGCGCCTAATGCCGAACCTGCACTG
>CAIVGO010000668.1 GCA_903905445.1 uncultured Bacteroidota bacterium | reverse complement strand
TCGTAGCCCAGTTTTTGCATTAATGCGCGGAAACGCAGGGTGGCACCCATGGCTTTCGGGGACACAAAAAAGCGGGTCGACATCACCCGGCAAACGGCATAACTGATGGCTTCGCGCCGAGCGGCCTCTACGTCGGCAACGGGTGGCACTCCTTTAAACGGGCAAGTGTAGCCATTGACCGTTTTACCCAACAAGTAGGTTTGCGCCTGGTTGTCGTACACCGACCAGGCATCGTACATGGCCATGGAGGTATGAAACAGGTTGCGCGCTTGCACGGGCGGGCGGGCAAAATCTTCGCGGATCGATTGGAGCAGTGCTTCATTCCATTGTCGGGCTACCGAATGCTCCTGGGATAACAAAAAAGTGCTGGGAAGAAAAAGGCATGCCAACAACGACAGCAGCAGGCGCGGCATACGCAACAAAAAAATATTCATATTGATCGGTTATTAAACAAAATAGGGCTTGGCGCACGGTTTGGTCATCATCACGGATGCGTAACCCGCCAATGATCCTTAGCAACCATCAAAGGTAGAATTTCGAGCGGGGGAAAAAAATTAGGATGCACTTAAAATCATGGGGCTGGGTTGGGCTATCAGGAAAGCGGGAATTAGGTGTTTACCACAACCCTTTTTCGGAAAGACGAATCGCGCACGATCAACTGTGTTTTGAGGATGCGGGTAAGGTGGTACTCTTCTGCCGACTGTTCATTTTCAATCATTTGAATCAGCATTTTTGTAGCGGTTTGACCGAGTTCAACACCAGGTTGGGCTACCGTACTCAAACTAGGTGTAACCAGGGTGGCAATTTGCCAGTTACTAAAACCTACCACACCAAAATCTTGTGGAACGGCCATTCCGTGGGCCATTGCGGCTTTCATGGCACCAATCGCGAGTTCATCCGTGATGGCAAATACAGCATCCATTTTTTTACCACTTCGAATCATTTGCTCCACCGCCTCATAGCCCGCTGCGATGGAAATATCATTTAATTGCAGAACGAGGCTTTCATCATAGGGAATGCGGTGTTTTTTGAGCGCCGACAGGTAACCTTTAAGTCTTTTTTGACTTGTATGTGCCACCCCGTTATCTTGCAAATGAGCGATATGACGGTACCCCTGCGCAATTAGGTGTTCGACCGCGGTCATGGCACCTGTGTAATCATCCACCACCACTTTGGGCGCTTTGATCCGGGATACATCTTTATCGAACAGTACGAAAGGAATGCCTTGTTTTTGAAGTTTTTCGAGGTGCCGGATGTCCGTTGTATTATTTCCCACACAAATGAGCAGCCCATCGTTCAGGCCCTGGGTGAGTGCTTTAATATGTTTAACCTCCCGAATCAGCTCATGGCCGGTTTCGCATACAGCCACTTGGTAGCCCTGTTTTTCAGCTTCTTGAAGAATGCCTTTGAGAATCGTTGAGAAATAATAATGTACGATGCGTGGAGAAACCACGGCGATGCATTTGCTGCGCTGGGCTTTAAATTGCAACGCCATGTTATTGGGTTCATAGTTCAAGTCGTCGGCAAGTTGCCGAACCCGCAATTTGAGTTGATCGCTGATATCCGGATGGTTTTTTAGGGCCCTCGACACCGTCGCAATGGAAATTTGAAGGGCTTCAGCGATATCTTTTAATCTTGGTCGTTTCATTTTTACGCAAAAATTGGCGGCCAAATCTATCCACTTTACAAATACAGAGCAATTTATTCTTTATATTTTTATTTAAATCACTCAATTTTTTAAAATTTAACACCACGATTCAACATAAAGAAGAAACAATATTCTGTTTTTAACCTTTTTCATCAAAAAGCAAAGACCGCAAACGTTATCGCAAACGTTTGCAGTATAACAGACTGATAATCAAGCCTAAAATACCTTATCATTTGTTTTTTCTATGTTAAAAACAAAACCACCTTTGCACAACAGTTTCCATATATTATATGGGAATAAAAACGAACAACCTGTTTTACTTATCAAAAAGCAAAATGATGAAGAATAATCTACTGTTTTTAAAAGGCGCGTTTACCCTCTTGACGCTTACCTTTTCTATGTTTGCTGCAATTGCGCAAACAAGTCTCGTTGGTTCGATCAAGAACGAAAAAGGGGAGCCCATCATCGGTGCTACCGTAACGTTGCGCGGTTCTGGCATTGGGGCAATTTCTGATCCTGATGGCATGTACCACTTTCGGACAAGTGCTACGGGCGATGTACAAATTATGGTGAGTGCGCTGAGTTACAAAACCGTTACACAATCCGTGACCCTATCCGCGGGGGAACAAAAGGTAGATTTTACCTTAGTAGAAGATGCGATGGGGCTTGACCAAGTGGTTGTGACCGGCACAAGTTCTACCCGAACCCAAAAGGAAGTAACCGGATCATTGACCCAATTATCAGCCAAACAAATTCAGGCGATTTCGCCCAACTCGCTGGCAGATATTTTGCGGTTGGTACCGGGGGTACATGCAGAAGGTGGTGGCGGTGAGGTTGCGGCCAATATATTTGTTCGCGGTATGCCTGCTGGTGGCCAATACAAATACACTCCGATTGAAGAAGATGGTATGCCTGTTCAATCTACGGCTTATCTAACCTCTTCTGCACAGGATGTTTATTTTCGCGGCGATTTAGGTATCGCAAACATGGAATTTGCCCGGGGTGGCTCTTCAACCATGTTTGGATTAGGTTCTCCACTGGGCGTTATTAATTACATTTCAAAGAAAGGCGGCGACAACGAAACAACCCTGAAACTGAGCACCGGACAGTTTAACTTATATCGCCTCGACTTTAATACAGGCGCTGTACTTAACAGCAATTGGCAGTACAACTTGAGTGGCGTTGCGCGATACGATGAAGGGCCACAAGTAACCGGCGCCAATTCCAGGGGATATCAATTTAAAGGCAATGTTACACGGCATATCGACAATGGGTATATGCGGTTCTATTTCCGCACGATCGACGATAATGCACAGTTTTACCTGCCCGTTCCGCACCTGAAAAACACCACCGATGTAGCCACGGGCAACGATGGAAACCCGGTAAATGCGATTTATTCGACAGAAATGGGCAATTTTGCACTGGTTAATACGGCTGGTACCACCGTGGGCCGTTTGGGCGACGGTGTTACCGCCAAAGGCAGCTCCGCCATGTTCGAATTTGCCAAACAATTTGGCAGCTGGGAATTAAAATCCAAAACACGGGTATCTTCGTACCAACATCGCTTCGACTTTTGGGCACCTGGCAAAACATTCGAAGCCAATGCTTATGCCGCGAGCAAAAGCAGCATTTATAAGTCGCATGAATATAAATATGCCCAAAATGGACAGGCGATGGCCCTTTCCAACGGCGCCAATGGCGGCAAAACCTATGTAACGGAAAATGCAATTACCCTGCGCAACCGGCCTATGTCGGACTACTCTACCGACTTACGCCTGACCAAACGTATCCAGTCAGGTCGCACGCAACACAACCTCACGATAGGCACTTTTGGGGCAATTACACGTCAATTGCAAGATGAAATTGCCACAGGCGTCTTGGTAGAACTAAAAGACCAGCCACGTTTGGTTGATTTGGTGGTAACCGATACGGCCGGAAAGAAAATCAACATCACGAAGGGCGGTTTCCGGCAAAATGTGGCAGGGCGTACCTATAATACGTTCGAAGCGCAACGCATGGCCATTTATGCGGGAGATGAAATTGTAATGGGCAAGTTGCGCATCGACTTGGGCGCCCGATATGAAGTACATCAAGGCATCATCACAGTAAGCAAAACCGCAGCGGCTACCAACGCTGCTGCAACCAACAGTGCAGACGCCAGCTACCGCAACCTAACCGGCGAGGTTGTTACCCGTAAAGTTAATTTCGACGATTTTGGTTTTGTAACCGGCCTAAACTATGCTTTGAGTAGTAGTACCAATTTGTATGGCTCCTTTACAAAAGGATTTTATTTCCCCGAATTACGCACCTTCTCAAACATTAATGTGGATGGAAATGGTGCATATATTCAACAAGCGCCCGCAAAAAACGAGGCCCTTTACCAAGGTGAAATAGGCGCTAAATATGGTGCTGGCAATCTTTCAGGCAACATTGCGCTATTTTATAACAATATACAGAACCGCCTTCAAAACGACCTTGTATTGGGTTCGGATAATGTAATTCGCGAAATTACCACGCCCGTGGGTTCTGTAACCAGTTATGGAACCGAGATCAGTGCGGCCTACCGAATTGTGGAAGGGCTCACGATAGACGCAAATGCGACCTTACAACAACACCAATACGATGATTTTAAAAAGACGACCTCCGGCACCGATGGCAAGCTGGGCACGGCGGATGATGTCGTAGTGGATTATGCTGGCAACTGGACCTTGCGGCAGCCAAAATTACTGATTAATGGTGGAATTAGTTTTGAGCGGAAGCAATGGGATATTGGCCTGATGATCAACCACGAAGGCAAACGCTATGCTGACGACCAGAACAATGTGGAACTTCCTGCGTACAGCATCCTGAATGCAAGAATTGGCAAGGCATTCCGTGCAGGCGATAAAGAGCAAATCAAAATTGGATTAAATGTGTACAACGCACTCAATAGCAGAGGTTTAACAGAAGGTGATCCAAGGGTTGCCGACACCAGTGTCGCAACCAATGATCCATTTTACAATGCCCGGCCTATTTTGCCGCGCCGGATCACCGTGTTCGTCATGTTCAAGTTCTAATAAACACCCTACGTGTCGTCCCGGATGCTGCGACCTTTCTAAGTTAGTGCGCTATGCAGCATTCGGGCGACCGTACAAAATACCTTCCTGAAAAATTTTCAAACCGATCAAATGCACAAAAAAGCATTTCGTACGCTGCCCGACCTGGAAAAGGCTTGCGTATCTACGTTATACAAAAACTGGCGCAGCAAATGCACCATTCCAACGGCAGGATTGTACCCGTTTCAATGGCTTTGGGATTCTGCCTTTAGTGCGGTGGGTTGGGCATACATAGACCTTTCGCGCGCGCGACAAGAATTTCAGACGATCCTCGATTGTCAATGGAAAAATGGTTTTTTGGCCCATATCGTTTACCACGATGACGATGCAGGCAAAAGTTATTTTCCGGGCTCGGCATTTCAAGGGGCGGGTGCCAACCCGTATGCGCCCAAACATGTTGCGACTTCGGGTATTACCCAACCCCCTAACCTCGGATATTGCCTGGAGCAAGTATTTCAATTGGACCATGCGCGTGCCGAACATACCGATTTTTATAAAAACACCATAAGCGGTATCTTTCGCTTCCACGCCTATCTTTACCGCGATCGGGATCCGAAACAAGAGTACTTGCCCTACATCCGGCATAATTGGGAATCGGGTACCGACAATGCTGTTCAATGGGACGCAATTTGGCAATCCTTCGAACCGCGCCAATATGATATTCAACGCCGCGATACCGAACATGTAAACGATCAGCAGCGGCCTACCAAAAAAGATTATAACTATTACCTAACCCTGATTGAACTTTCAAAAGAACTTAATTTTGACGAGCAGCAGATGCAGAAAACCCTGCCATTTTTGGTACAAGACCCCCTGTTTAATGCCCTGCTCGTAGCCAGCAACGAAAGCCTGGCACGTTTAGCGCTTCAGTTTGGTATGTCTGACATTGCCAACACCTGCCTTCAATGGGCCCAAAAGACCAAAAAAGCAATGAATCGCAAGTTGTTTGACCCTATTGCTGGCATGTACAACTATTACGACCTGCGTAATGAAAAAATGATCAAAGGGAGTGGAGCACCCTCTATGGTTGCGCTTACGGCAGGTATTCCCAACAAACGGCAGGCGCATTTGATGAAAAAAACCCTGCAAAGTGCCCATTATTGGGGCGAAGACAAAGCGTATTTCCTGTGCGCTACCAATGCGGTTACTGCTACCGACTATGACAGCAAGCGGTATTGGCGCGGCCCCGTATGGATTCCAACCAATTGGCTGATCTGGAAAGGCTGCGAACGGTATGGCTTCAAATCGCTGGAAAAGCAAATTAAAAAAGATAGCCTGGCGTTGGTGCAACACTATGGCTTATTTGAATATTTTGATCCGGCCAAATCGACGCTGCAAGACCCTGATTCAACCGGATATGGTGGTGCTGATTTTTCGTGGTCGGCAGCCCTCATCCTGGATATGATACAATCAGACAACGCTAATAATACAAAAAGCAGGCTGGACCTGTACCAACAAATATGAACTGGATCGATTATACTTTGGTCGTTTTATACCTGTTGGCTATGGTGGCAATGGGACGGATGTTTAAAAAAAGCGAAGCAGGCGGCGACTACTTTTTGGGAGGGCGCTCCTTTGGCTGGTTTGCATTATGTATGTCTTCCATGGCCACGCAATTGTCGGTAATCAGTTTTGTTTCTGCGCCTGCTTTTGTTGGACTTCGGGAAGGTGGCGGTATGCAATGGCTCACCTTTGAATTTGGCGTTCCGATTGCCATGTTGGTGATAATGACCATCGTAGCCCCTGCCTTATATCGGAGCAAGGTATTAAGCATTTATTCTTTTTTGGAACAACGATTTGACGCCAACACCCGCATACTGTTGAGTGTAGCTTTTATGTTCAGCCGAAGCTTTGCAACCAGTGTAACCGTATATGCAGTTTGCCTGATTCTTTCATCGCTGCTACACCTATCCTTTGCCTGGACCATGGCCATTGTTGGTTTAACCACCGTTGTTTATTCCTTAGAAGGCGGTATGAAGGCCGTGGTATACAGCGAAGTCGTGCAGATGTTTATTAAAGTAAGCGGTATTATTATGATCATCGTTTATGCCTTGGGCTACCTGGGCGGCTGGGATGTTTTTATTGAACATGTGGATAAAAGTCGTTTGCAGGCCGTTCGTTTTGACTCCTTAGGGTTGAATGGCGATGAATACGGATTTTTTCCGATGTTGTTGGGAGGTATCTTTTTGTATTGCTCTTATTACGGTACCGACCAAATGCAGGCACAGCGCATCTTGTCGGCCAAGGATATGCCGACTGTCAAAAAAATACTTTTATTTAATGGGTTATTGCGCTTTCCCATTACCTGCGCCTATTGCCTGGGTGGATTGATTCTGGGTACCCTTGTACACATGAATGCCGATTTTGCGGCCAAGATCCCTTTGGATGCAGCCGGGAAGATGAAAACCGATCTAATGGTGCCTGTTTTTATCGAACATTATTTGCCACATGGCGTCATCGGCATTATTGTAGTCGCCATCATTGCGGCAGCAATGTCTGCGTACAGTTCTACCCTGAATTCATTGAGCGCTGTGACGATGGAATCCTTTTTGAACCAGAAGAAGGACTTTTCAGGCAGTAAATATGTTTTGTATAGCAAATTGGTGGCCTTGGTATGGGGGTGCATCACGATGATACTAGCCTTTTTCGTGGGAGATATCGCCAAAACGGTCATTGAAGCCATTAACAAGATAGGCTCCGTGTTTTATGGCCCCATTTTGGGTATTTTTTTATTGGCAATTCTAACCAAAAAGACCCATGCGCGGGCAGCAAACATCTCCTTGATCATCAGTATTTTATTTAATATTTACCTATGGAGATTTCAACCACAACTTTTCTGGTTTTGGTGGAATGTCATTGGGTGCCTTATGACGATAGGCCTCGGTGTACTGTTAAGCCGCATTGTGCCTGCCGGGCAGCGGCCACCTGCTCCCGACACAGAAATAGGATTGGCCCCGATATCCTGGAATATTCCTGAAGCGTATATTTTATTGGGATTCTTTGCTTTTATATTGATTTTTACCATATATTTACCTGTTATACTTGTCTAAATTATGCAGCCACCACCATTTATATTGATCTGTACGGACAAATTTAGAGGTTCTTTGGAAGCCATGGAAGTCGTCATGGCGCTAAAACGGGGCTTTTTAAGGGGAATACCAGCAGCACAGGTGGAAGTACACGCCTTGGCAGATGGCGGAGAAGGCACTTTTGAGCTGATTACAGCTGCGTTGGGAGGTCAAATATATCAAACGAATGTGGCCAATGCTTTGGGAGAAATGGTTATAGCGCACTACGGCTATGTGCTAGATTCCAAAACGGCTTTGATCGAAATGTCGCAAGCATCCGGTTTGGCCCAATTACCCCTGGAGCGCCGTAACCCCATGCTTACCCACACATACGGCACCGGTCAGCTCATTTTGGATGCCCTAAAACGCGGAGCGCGCAATATCGTGCTTGGGATCGGCGGCAGTGCCACCAATGATGCCGGTATGGGAATGGCTTGTGCCTTAGGCTATCGTTTTTTTGATCGGGAGAATCAGTTACTAGCCCCCTGCGGCGGTAATTTGATCCGGGTGGCACGTATCGATTATAGCCAAGTAATTAATTTACAAGATATTACGGTACAGGTTGCCTGCGATGTATCCGGGCCACTTTTTGGTCCCAGCGGCGCGGCGCTTACGTTCAGTCCACAAAAAGGGGCAAGTCCAGTCATGGCACAACAACTGGATGAAGGCCTACAGCATTTTTCAGCCATCATCAAACAACAACAAAACCTGGATGTTGCGCATGTTCCCGGTGCAGGCGCGGCTGGAGGCCTGGGGTACGGGGCCATGGTATTTTTACCGGCAGCCCTACACTCCGGTATCGACCTGGTAATGAAACTCAGCGGCCTCGAAAACCAAATGCAAAAAGCGGACTGGATTATTACCGGTGAAGGAAAAATAGACGTGCAGACCCTGCAAGGTAAGGTGGTGGCAGGTGTAGCACGATTGGCCCAAAAATATCAAAAATCGGTGGTGGCAGTTTGTGGTACGCTGAACCTTCGGCCAGACCAAATTCGGGAAATGGGTTTGTTGTATGCTGAAAGTATACTAACCCGACCGCTTCCGCTTGAAACTGCTCAAGTCGAAGCCGCTCATTTGCTCGAAGATTGGGCAGAACGGTTTTGTGGTGTCCTCAAGTTGGATTCCGCGTCCCATTCGTAAAAATATATTATTTTCTCAAATAGATTCAGCGTTATACTCGATTGTTTGCCCCACCAACCAACTACCCTAATCAAGGTACACCCGCCTGTTTACGCCCTTCCGCTTTGCAAGCTAGCATACAAAACCTGCTTTTGCCAGCCATTTCAATGCCTTCAATCCTGATAATTATCCAGATTACCTAGATATTTGAGCAGAAAGCCTCCCTACATGCTTCCATTTTTTAATTTAACCTATTAATTTGTAAATCGCGATGGCGTTTTTTACGAAAATCTCTTTTGGAGTTTTACTACTCTTTTCCAACTTGGTATTTGGGCATAACAGTTTGTCTATTGAGCGGTTGGAACCAAACATGTTGAACCAAACGGCTACCCATTTGACCGCTTTTTCCGATACCCTCACAGGCATCATTAATATTTACACCCCCGTTACGGGTTTTGGTTGCGACAGCAGTATTGTGCTGGTGGGTGCAGCCGATGGTTTTCAGGTAGGCAACCGGGTGCTCCTAATTCAAATGCAGGGGGCAAAAGCCGACTTGACCGATAGCCCTCAATTTGGCAGCTTGACCGATCTTGGTAATACCGGCAACTACGAATTTAACCGAATTGACGCGATAAGTGGCAACACCATTTACCTGAAATATGCCTTAAAAAAGAATTACCAATTGGAAGGTAAAGTCCAGTTAATTACGGTACCTGAATACGATAATGTCCAGGTTGGAGCACTCACATGTGCGCCCTGGAACGGCAGTACGGGGGGCGTTTTGGCCCTGGAAGTTAAAAATGTACTCCAACTTACTAACCATATAGACGTAAGCGGCCTCGGCTTTCGAGGGGGCGCGGCGGTGGATGCGGCAGCCCTTTCGTTTCAAGAGTTGCACTATTTTTATCCGCCCAATGCTGTTGTCGCTGGGGCAAAAGGCGAAGGCGTGGCCATGCTTCCGCTGCAACAGTCCTATGGTCGCGGCAACATCGGCAATGGCGGCGGCGGCGGTAATGCACACAATGCGGGCGGCGGCGGCGGTGCTAATGGTGGCGCTGGCGGCCAAGGTGGTCTCGATTATTTCCTCGCACCCAACCTGCCTACACCCGGAACCAATGGCTTGGGTGGTGCAGCCTTGTCGGGCGATGTGCCGGATAAAATCATCCTGGGCGGCGGCGGCGGCGCAGGACATGTCAACGACAATGCCGGGAGCAGCGGCGGCCATGGCGGTGGCATCGTCTTTTTGAAAGCACAAACCATCGTTGGCAACCACTTCTATGTTCGGGCCAATGGCCTGGATGTAACCCTGCCTCCTGAAACGAACGCAAAAGACGGACAAGGCGGCGGCGGCGCGGGCGGTACCATTTTAATTGAAACCAATCAATTGATGGATACCTTGTACTGTGAGGCCCTGGGTGGCAAAGGCGGCAATTGCTTCTCCCTGATTCCAGCAGAATCCCATGGCCCGGGTGGCGGCGGATCTGGTGGACAAATTCGGCTTTCCGACAATTTTAACAATATATTTACAAGCCTAAATGGTGGACTCAACGGACTATCCAACCAAGGGAATCCGAACGGTGCCGAACCGGGCGCCAACGGCCAATTACTCCTCAACCAACATTGGGTATATGCTACAAAAATAGCCAAACCCCAACCAACCATTACCAAAATCATCGCTTTTTGCCCCGGAACCAGCATTTCACTCCTGGGCCAAAACTACAGCCAGCCAGATACGATTACGGCACTCATTCCATCCACAACGACCTGCGATACGCTGGCAACCTATATTTTACAATTTAAACCACAAGCAAGCAGCACCCAGGAAATTTTCTTCTGCAAAGGAGACTCCGTGCTGCTCGACGGGGTGTACTATCATACCCCACAAACCATCGTACGCACGGTTGCGGTGCCCGGTGCCTGCGACTCGGTAGCAACCTTTATTTTAAAATATACTGCACCCAACTACCAAACATCCTTGCAATTGAATTGCCCGGCGCCTGTAGTGGTTGATGTTGCACCCAATACCAACAACGCATTGGTCAACTACACGAGTCCCAGTGCAGCCAGTGATTGCACCTGCCCGGGCATCGCGCTGCGCCTCAAAAAAGGATTGCCCAGTGGCAGTGTTTTCCCATTGGGCGTCACCGAATTGTGTTTTGAAGCCAAAGACAGCTGTGGACAGGAACGGACCTGTTGTTTTACCGTAAATGTGAGCGATGGACAAGCCTGCGATGTAAAAAGCCTGGCTTGCCTGAAATTTGAGGTGCTTTCGGTAAAACAAAATGCACAAAACCAAAAAACCTACACCATTCGACTGCAAAACCAATGCAGCCAAAAACTCCTCTACATTGCCTTCGAATTGCCCAAATCCTTGTTGGCAAGCGCCCCCGCTACCAATACCATCTACACGGCACCCAGCGGACGAACTTACCGCGTGCGCAACCCCAATAACAGCCCGGCCTACAGTATTCGATTTGCTGCATTATCGGACAGCATCGCCAACGGACAATCAGATGTTTTTCAGTACACTTTGCCAGCAATAGCCAATGTGTCATTTATCCATGCATTTGTGCGCCTCGAATCACAAATATACTACGACACTTATATGAACGTTTTTGGTTGTGATGTTACCTTCGCCCCAGATAACCCAATTGCGGAAAGACAGACCGACCAGGAAAACGCCCTTGTTTTCCCTAATCCTACAAACGGTCGGCTGTACACTGATTTGTCTGCCTGGAATACCGAATCAGTGCAATTGCGCCTATATAATATTCATGGACGGTTGGTTTTACACACAACGCAAACGGCTGAAACAGCCCATACTGCGCTTGATTTGCCTTTGGAACTACCCAATGGACTTTATTTGTTGGAAATTATGCCGACAAATGGCCAAGCGGTTGTTCATAAATTTGTGCTGCAACGGTAATAACAAATACAAACACCATCTTTTACCCAACAAATTCGATAAAATGAAACCAAACCCACTTTTTTTACTCCTTTTTACCCTTTGTTGCTGCGCGGGCAGTTTGTACGGCCAAAACAATGCGCTTGCGGTGCAAATGGAACACCCGGGCATGCGCGCACGTATGGAGGTGACCACAGGCATCCATGACATTCAACTTTGTGGACTTATTCCGGGAAATTCCTATACCGTGCTGGCGTTAGGAGCCGTAAAAGGCCAAAAAACGGTATTCAGCCTGGCGCCAACCTTAACACAACCAATTGAAAAACAATCTATTAAATTACTAGAAGGAAATGCTCATGGCTTGCAAATTACAGCATCAGCAGCCTGCATGACGCTCAAACTCCGGGTGAATTCCCTGGAACAATCCAATTCCCACGCTTTTTACTTGTCTGTAAAATGTGATAATTGTCCCGATAATAATGCCTGGGTACAAGCATTTGCCTCCAAAGCACAAGCCGCAAAGCTGAGTGTCGTGAGCGGCGTAAGCGCAACCAGCCTGATTCGCAATACCCTGGTGGGGGGCAATTGTTTCAATGTGTCCAACATTACCGCATCGGGCAACACCAACTCTCGGGGTACTTTTACAAGTGGCCTGACCAACATCGGTATCGGGGAAGGCATGATCCTGGCAACAGGCACTGTGGCTTCCTTGCCTGGCCCGAATAGTGTAGACAATGCCAATGGCGGATTTAGTGACAATTCGCAGGATGATCCAGACCTCAAAACGCTGGACAATGGCAACCAATTTGATTTATCGAAAATTGAATTTGACTTTACCCCAACAGCCAATACCGTTCAATTCGATTTCGTTTTTGGCTCGGAGGAATATTGCGAGTTTGTAAATTCGCAGTTCAATGACGTATTTGGTTTCTTTATCAGCGGTCCGGGTATTTCGGGTAATTTAAATATTGGCACCCTGCCGGGTTCCCCAACGGGCATCGCCACCAACAATGTAAACCACATCACCAATACCAATTTTTACGTCAATAACACCGAAACCTCTAACGGATGTATGAATTTGACGGCTTTCAGTCCGCTGGAATGCCAACTGGATGGCTGGACCAAGGTGATTACCGCAACCGCCAATGTAATTCCCTGCTCCACCTACCACATCAAATTGGCCATTGCCGATATCGGCGACCAACAATACGGATCGGCGGTATTTTTACGCGCCAACTCCTTTAATGCAGGTGGTACGGCAAAAGCGGAGGCCATTTATCCGCCAGGCCTGAACAAAGCCTACGAAGGCGGTTGCGGCCCTGCTGCTTTCCGCTTTTCACGCGATAGCAGCGACCTTAACCAGCCGCTAACGGTCAATTTTGCCGTGGTGGGCACCGCTACACCCAATGTTGACTATACCGCCATTACCAGTCCTGTGGTGATTCCAGCAGGACAACAATCGATCCTGGTGCCGGTGAATGTGCTCAGTGATGCCCTGACCGAAGGCACTGAAAACATCCAATTGTTGATCGACAATGCCTGTACCTGCACCCAGTCTATTGCCAATATGCAAATTGAGGATAAGCCTGGTTTTGAACTAAGTTTATCCGATCAAACGGTTTGTTCCGGGGTAGAAGCGCAATTAACGCCCCTTTTGATCGAAGGCGTTCAGCCCTTTACCTACTTGTGGAGCACTGGCGCAACAACACCTGCTATTTCGGTTTCCAGCAATGACATCTTTACTGTACAAGTAAAGGATGCCTGCAACCGGATTTTGTTGGATACGGCTTCCGTGACGTTCTCAATTGCGGTTGAATTGACGCAAAACATTGATTTTTGCCCAGGCACTACCGTTACGGTTGCCGGAAATACCTACAGCCAGCCGACCACCGTGCTGGACACTATCCCGGGCCTGAACAATACCTGCGACACGCTGATTACGTATGTCCTGAAATTATTGCCACAGGTTACTATTACGGATTCCATCGAATTTTGCGCCGGAACATTTGTTACCATCAATGGCATTCAGTACAACAGCGCTGCTACCGTGCTGGATACGTTTCCGGGCACCGGTACTGCATGCGACACCTTGGTAACGTATGTTTTGCAGGTGCTGCCTTACAACCAAAAAGCCCAAACCATT
>CAIVGO010000667.1 GCA_903905445.1 uncultured Bacteroidota bacterium | reverse complement strand
ATCTACCCGCGTCCCGAACCTGAAAATGGCCGGAATTTGGAATCCTCCAGCCGATTATTGCGCCAGTTTAGGTGCCATCGCGGGTATTAAAATCAAAAATATCGGTGCCGGCAATGCCAAAGATGTGCTCCTGCGCTTAAAGGTGTCGGAGCAAGAATATGTTGGGATAGAACCCACCAGCATCCGCCTGGTGTCGGCCAACGGTACTGTTACGCCTTTGCAGCCCAGTGTTGTTTTGCCCCGAACCATTGGAAATTGCAATTTAAGTTTCGGTAAAGATATCACCCTGGTGCTGCCTTTTGTCGCTGCCAAAGATTCAACCACGCTGCTGTTCGATTATTACAACTGCAGTGCGGAATGCAATGAAATTTTGCCCACGTTCCAGGTTGAATATTTCTACCAAAAACCTTGTCCACCCAATGGGTTTGTTTCCGATGGCCTCGTGATAGCACCAGATATTGCCTATAAATTGCGCCAAAAGCTTCAGTTTTCGGTCAATTCCTGCTTGCAAGACAATACGACTTACCCATTTCAATATAAAATTTCGTCGAAACGCCTCACAGAAGCAAACGGTGTCCTCAAAATCGCCATGGAAATACCCAATGGCATGAGTTTATCGGGCGATTGTCCACTGCTACTCGGTGGGGTAGCACCAACGGATACGACCTTGGTAACGGACCCCGATCGACCGATTTCGACCCTTACCTTAACGTATCCTTTGCCCTTAAGTGCGGAGACCGACTTTTTAGTTTTTTGTTTAAAATACACCTGCGATACTACTGTTTTTTGTGTGGAAGATACCTCTTTTCAGGACGTTGGAGGTATGGTGGTTAATTATGATCCTACCGGATTATGCAGCAAAACTTGTGTTACCCCGTTTCCGGTACGTACCTATTGGCTCCCCAATGCAGACGATGCCTTGAAATGCGGGGCAAATACCTGCGAGGAGATATTTTTGAGTTTGTCACAAAACGCTTGCAAACCCGATGATAATGAACCCAATCCATTGGATACCCTGTTGCCACAAGATACATTTCCAGGACATTATGTATGGAAAATGGATGCATACCGTTTAAATTACGATTTGCCGGACCTGGATAACAATCGCCTCGCTGATGGGCCAGGAAAGGCAAACGGAATCAATGTAGCCAGAAGGCGGTATTTAAGCGGCGATACCTTGCGGGTTGAATTTCGCATTTATGTTGACAGTGGGGTAGGGATGCGGTCTTTCACCCGGTCAATCATACACGCTATTTACAAATCGGATATCGGCGTAAATGACAATGATAGTTTCAATATAAGCTTAGCAAAGTCTGTTTTTTCAAATCAATCCAGGTTTAGGCTGTTGTCCGACTCCGTGCGGGTACGGTATGCGGATGGATCTGCCTACAAGGCATTATATAAAGGCCTCAATTTTCCTTTTGACGAAAATTATGTAGTCATCAAGCAGGTAAATACCTATCCGTCTGTTATTTTAGATGAGGTGGTTTATTATTCCAACCTGAGTGTTATTCGGTTGGATACCTTGTTTAACCAGGGCTTATTGCCCAAAGAAAGCCTTGCAAAAGGGGATAGTTTGTTCGTGTATGCCGATTATAAACTAGATTTCAATTTTATCCCCCCTTCTAACAATTCGCCAAATCCACCCTTGGTTGGGTTTCGGACATCCAGCAATAATGTAGGGACGGGATTTACGGCCAACAACACGCAGTTTTCAGTTCCGGGGCAATATTCTGGTTTCAAAACCAGCTGGACCAACAGCGCTTATAGCCTCAAACCTTGTCAAAACTCCGCCCAGGTAAAGCCCTTCAATTTCCGGTTGCGCATTGCGCGGGGCAATATGTTTCCATTTGAAGTGCGGCCGCTGGCTAAAATACGCGATTACAACCAATCCAAACCACTGCAGTCTAATGTGATCAACGCCCAGTTGAAATACCTGGCGCTCCAAGACAGTATGCTGATTTTGACCAATGCCCCCTTGCCTTTTACCCAAAATAGTGCTGCTTTTGACCTGAATTTTGACAACACCTTTTTAATTCCAATTGACGAAGGCTTTTTCTTCAGTACGGAGGTTACGTTTGGACCAGATTGCAGTTTCGGTAAGCCAGATACTTCCTTGCAGCGCCTGACGATCGGTTTTAAACCGGGCATGACCACACCGGATAGCCTGGTAGAGCAGAAATTCAATACATTGGGTTACTTTTCTAACCAACCCAGACTACAATTAAACTCCAACGATACGATTGTATATGTAACCAAAAAGGACTTTGACCTTGATTTCACCATACGCAATTCGGTTGCATCACCAGCACCGAATATGTGGGTTCATGTGGTATCGCCTTCAGGCAACGCGAGCAGTTTTCAGTTGTTCCAATTGCCTCAATTACAATCTATTACAAAGCAAAACAACATTTTTCAGTTAAATAACCTGAATGGTTTTAATGCCAATAATTACCGCCTGACAGGCATTAATACCTCCTGCGTTTCCGATTCGTTGCTGATCATTTATGGCTGGAACTGTAGCCAGGTTACCAATGTTAGCCCCGAAATATGTGGTATTGACAGTTTTTGGGTCGTTTTACGCAAAGAAAGCCCGGAAATTGAAATGGACATCCGCGCTGAGCCAGCATCGATCCAGATTTGCGAAGAGTCGGATTATTACGAAGTCGAATTATACAACGCCAAAACAGGGTACGCCTACGACCTGGATTTATCAGTCAATTTGCCAGCCGGTTTGGACATCGTACCGGGATCGTGCCAAATTTCCTATCCAGCCGGCAGTCCATATGTGGCATTAGCAAATCCCGTAAATAGCAATGGTTTATTTCAATGGGATATCAACAGTGTGCAGGCGACAATTGCACTCGATGGTTTGCCCGGGATCGATCAAGCCCCGAAAAATGCCCTCAAGATTCGCTTTAAAACCCTGGCCAACTGTGGTTTTGTCGCCAATGCGCAACCAATTTTTGGCGCAACCGGTTTTGATCCTTGCGGCAGCGCCACCAATACCCTGAATAAACCCGCTAGTTCGCTGACCGTCAATGGGTTAAATCCAAGTTACGGTGTCATCATGGAACTGAATCCTACCGGAACACCCATGCTTTATTGTGGAGGTACACAACAGTATAAAGTACGGACTACCTTGCTGGGAAAACCGTCCGGCACAGACAGCATTTATGTATTGCTTCCGGCCGCTTTACAATATGTGAGCGGTTCCTATACACCCGGTCAAAATGCTGCCGTGGGTACACCATCCATCACCCAGGAAGGGTTCCGCGTGGTAATTCCATCCAATTTGGACAATGGCAGCGTAATTGAATTTACTTTTTCTGTACAAATTCAAGCGGGTGCCGGATGCGGCAACGACCTGATCATCGCGCAATCCAGGGTCAGTACCGCAGCATTTTGTGCAACGCTGGGTACCAATTGCACCGTATATTTCGCTACCGGAACCGCCATTTTACCCTTCCAAATTGGACATCCTCAATTGGACATCACGGATGCCAATATTCAAAACATCAACAATTCCCTTCAGGTTAAGGTAAACGTACGCAATATCGGCACCGTGCCCGCACAAGGCGTGCAAATACAACTCTGGTACGATCAAAATGGCGATGGACAAGTTTCGGCAAATGATGCCCTAATTACCACAGGATCTGTGAACAATCCATTAAATCCAAATGGCAATATCACCATAGATTTGCCTGCCTTGAGCACCTTGCCCGATTTGTGCAATTTGATCGTGCTTTTGCCTGCGGATGAAAACTGCACGTGTTCGGATCAGTTATTTCCTTTGAAAAACCTCCAGGTGGTGGCACCTAACGAAGACATTTGCAGCATTACAGCAGTGCAGGTTGGAATTCCGGCCCAAAATGGCTTTCAATACCAATGGTCAGTACCCAACGGCTCCGTGCAATGTGCTACCTGTGCTTCCACTGAATTTACGCCACCCGCAGGAGCGCAGGCGGGATATTCAGAAACGATTAGCCTGCTGGCCACTGGCCCCAATTGCAGCGTCGAATACCAATTTACCTACACTTTTGGCTTTCCATTTACCCTTAAGCCCAACAATCAAACTTTGTGCGAAGGCAAACAACTGGTGCTTTCCGTTACACCCACCGGCGCTACCTATTCCTGGGCAGGACCGGGAGTGACCAACAACAACGCTGCAACCCAGGTATTGTACCCGATACAAACAGGCACTTATTCCGTTACCGTTACCCGGAGCAATGGTTGTACCGCCGATACCAGCATGCTCATTACTGTGCTGCCATCCGATACCATTCAGCTACCCGCTTTGATCACTTGCCAGGGCGTTCCGATAAATATTTTAGGTCAAAATACGTCCACGGCAGGGACCTACAATTTGTTGTTGCAAAAGCAGAACGGTTGCGATAGTTTGATTCGCCAACAATTGATCGTAAAACCAAGTACCCAGACACAATCTACCCAACAATTCTGTAAAGGGGATACCCTGAAAGTGTACAATCAGGTTTTTGTGCAAAATGGTGGACAGGCTTGCACAACGAACCTTGGGATAAACGGTTGTGACAGTACACATTGCGTCAATGTAGTGGCACTTGAGCCCCCGCTGATCCAGTCCCCGGATACCATTTATGGGCAAATTTTGCAAAATATCACGCTCAACGGGGCCGGTGGATTCAATCAATATGCCTGGTCGCCTCCTTTGCCCGATTGCGCAAATTGCCCGGGTGGAACCGTGCGTTTCGATACTGCCGGATACTATGAATATATCCTGGTGATCTCAGACGACCAAGGTTGTGGCGATACCGTGGTTTATCGCATTGTGGTATTTCCGCCTTGTGATGCGAAAAACGTGCGCATTCCGAATGCATTTACACCCAATGGAGATGGCACAAACGACACTTTTAAGGTCGTAGATCGGGAAGGTGCCGAAGTCGTTGGCGGAATCCAAATTTATGATCGCTGGGGCGAAAAAGTGTACGAAAGCACCACACAGTTATATTGGGATGGCACAATTGATGGGAAACCAGCGCCAAATGATGTATATGTTTACATTATTCAAATTATTTGTGGCGATTCACCTGAAAAATTAGTTGGGGATGTTACTTTGTTAAGATAGGTTTGCACTAATTTTACAAAATGTTGTAAAAACAGTTGTGATGCATACGGAAAACAGCATTTGGGCGTTCTCTGCGCATTACAACACTGCAAATCTCTTTTCAAACACTTTAGTCTCTTTCAGTTTATGCAGGATAATCAAAGTTCCCGGATCTACGGCATCATCGTAACCATTTTGTTGGCCCTGGCAGCAGGGTTTGGTTTCTTTTTTTGGCAAAAGTCAAAAGTTTACCTCGCCCAAAATGAACAAGGTGAAAAAGACCGGGTTACACTTACACAACAAAAAGCGGCCATCGAAGCATCGCTTGACAGTTTGAGCAATGCCTATGCCTCTTTGCGGACCGAAAATGAAAACCTACAAGGAAAAGTTACCAGTTCGGCTGAAATTGTTGCCCAAAAGGAAATCGTAATCAATCAAATCAAGTCGGCAAGTACCAAGGATTTGGCCAGTTTACGAGACCAGGTAGACCGCCTGAAAAAAACCAAAATTGAACTGGAAACTATTATTGCTACCCTGCAAAGTGAAAACGCCCAGTTAAAAGATGAAAATCTGCGTTTGACAGATGAAAATAGCAACCTGAAAGGCCAAAATACCACCTTAAACGACCAAATGCAGGGCCTTGCCAAGCAATTGGAAGAGCAAATTCGCAAAACGCAATCGGCCAGTTTTAAAGCCACTTCTTTCCGGGTGGAAATGGAACGCCGCAACGACAAACTAACCACCCGTGCGCGTAAAGTGCGGGAAATATTTGTTAGTTTTGATTTGGCGGACGTACCAGAACCGTTTCACGGGCCTCAAAAACTATATTTGGCCATTACCAACGATAAAGGCTCGCCCGTGGTAAGCACCAATCCAACCAAAGCAACCATTTCTGCACCAACTGGTCCAGTGGAAATCCAGGCACAAATGGTAAAACAAGTTGTACTGGAAGGTACACAACGCCAATCTTTCAATTACAAATTGGATGAACGACTCAAGGCCGGCAATTATGTTGTGGCCATTTATTGTGACAAAGGTTTGTTAGGAGCATCCACATTTCGGCTCCAGTAATTAAAATTAATATGACGCAATCGCCCAGCGATCCCCAATTGCCCGTAAAGCCAAGCAACGTTGTTTGGACGCGCATGCGCCGCATTTGGCGTAGGATTGAAAATGGCGTTTTTGCACTGGTTTCCCTGTTGGTGATCCTGTACTTTGTACTGCAAACTTCTTATGTACAAAACTGGCTCATCCAAAAAATAACCGGGTATTTGTCTGCCGAATTAAAAACGGAAGTCAGAATCAATCATGTAAATATTGAGTTTTTTGACAACTTAGTATTGGAGGGATTCTATATTCAAGATTTACAGGGCGATACCTTGATTTATGCGGGCAAATTTACGGCTGGGCTGAATTCCAATATCTTTTCGCTTTTTTGGAACAAACTAGAATTTAACGAAATTAGCCTGCAAGATGCGAAGGTGCATATCCTGCGGCCAATCGGGGCAACCGATAACAATGCCCAGTTTTTATTGGATTATTTTTCGGGCCCGCCTTCCAATGACCCGGATAAAAAACCAGCGCCATTTATCATTAAAATTCAAAATCTGCTCCTAAAAGAGGTTGAGTTTTTAAGTGATGACCAACAACGCGGACAACGCATGTTGTTTAAGGTGCCCTATGGTAACGTCAAAGTAAACAAACTGGATTTGGCCGAAAAACTGGCCGATATTCGGTCGGCAGAATTCCGTGGTTTTTTATTCGATTTTAAAGATTATCCCGCTCCGCCAAGTACAGCAACCGAAACGAACGCCCAAACTGTTAACTTGCCAGACACAACGCAAAACGTTGATAATAAGGTGTTTAAATTCCTGGTGCATCAGTTTTCACTCGAAACTGGGCGCTTTATTATGGATAAATACCGCAATACACCTGAAGTGCCTGTAATGGCGGGTGTAATGGACTACGATCACCTTTTTGTAGATAAAATCACCATTAAGGGTGAAAAAATTGAGTTCGATGAAAATCTAGCCTTTACCGGTGTACTCAAAGAACTGGCAGCAAAAGAACGCAGCGGATTCGAAATTGTACACAGCGAAGCGGGTAGGGTAGTGGTGAATGATACTTTAACTGCCCTGTATCAAACCAAAATACAAACAGCCGGGGGGAGTGACCTGGGGGATTCGATCCTATTACACTATAATTCGTACTATAACTACTTGAATTTCAATAGTAAAGTACGCTTGGATATTCATTTAGCAGCGGGCTCTAAACTGCGGTTGGGCGATGTCATGTACTTTAATGAAGCAACCGCCACCCAATCTTTTTTTATACAAAACAAAGAAACCATTGCGGACGTAACTGGCCTGGTAGAAGGCAAAGTAAAACGATTGAACGGACGGAACCTGGATATTCGGATAGGCCAAAATACGATTATTAAAGCCGATTTTGACGGAAATGACATGGATGAAGGGGCGGATCTGCTGCAAATCCATGTGAAATTCAAAAAATTAATATCCGACATCGCTTCGGTGAAACAATTGATTCCGGGCTTTAACCCGCCAGCCGCTATTTATCGACTCGGGCATATTGGCTATGAAGGCGACTACGATATATTTTTCGGATACGACCACATCCTCAACGGGTACCTGATAACAGATATTGGTTCGGGTAAGTTTGACATGAAGTTAAACCTGGCCGATGGTGTGCAAAAAGCACAATATTCGGGCCGTTTGAACATGAATCAGTTCGATTTGGCTTCCTGGACCGGCAATAAAGATTTTGGCAAAACGACTTTTCACGTTTCCATTGAAGAAGGATCGCGGGGCTTGAGCATGGAAACCATGAACTTGAAAGTAAAAGGTGCGGTAGATACGTTTTTTTACAAAGGATATAATTACCGCAAGGTTGAAATGCAGGGAGCCATTCAAAACAGGGTATTTGACGGAAAACTCGGCATAAACGACCCCAATGTAGATTTCGATTTTGATGGCGCGATTAATTTTAAAGATACCATTCCGCAACTGGCCTTTAGTGCCGATGTGCGTCGACTTGATTTAGGGGCCTTGAACCTACTCGACCAGGACTGGATTTTGTCCGGAAAAATTTCAGAAATTAACCTGAATGCAAAGAATATCAACGATTTAAACGGCACCGTTCTGCTGCGCAACGTGCTGATTTTGCAAGACCATGAAATTTCACACCGGATCGACTCCGTACGGCTCTCCTCATTTACAGGCAACAACGGACGCAATCAGTTCAAAATGAACTCTAATATTGCAGACGGATATTTGAGCGGACGATTCAAAATTACCACGGTCGCAAATAACCTGCTGAAATTATTTGGAAAGTACCACCCCGAATTTGCCCAACGACTGCATTTGCCAAGTTCCGATTCCATTGCGCTGACCGATCAGTATGAAATGGAACTGCGCATAAAAGATACCAAAACACTAACGGGCTTGCTTTCCGAAGATTTGGCCCCACTGAAAAATGTCACGCTCAAAGCCTCCGTTGATGCACCGGCGGGCAAAACCAACCTGGCGCTTTGGGTGCCCGTTTTGCAATATCAATCTTTTCAGGCTACCGAAATTGGCCTGAATTGGGACGGAAACAAGGAAAATGGCGACTACTATTTTAGTGTACCTAAAACCACATTTTCGGAAAATGGCAAGTTGCCGCCTATTGAGCTGAAAGGATTTTTAAAACGCAATGCCTTGGGAATTAAATTGTTAGCGCGCGACACCGCGAAACAATCCTATTTCATAAAAGGCGTAAACCTGGATGGGGTATTGTCGGTGGTGGATTCGTTGTGGCAAATGCGCTTCAACAGTTCCGAATTGGCTATGTTTAACGAAGACTGGGTCATCAGCGATGATAACTATTTGCGGTTTGGAGAAGGCTTTTTTGCGGCCAAGGAATTCGAATTTTTTAGCGCCAACAAACGGATTTTGCTCGATAGCCTGAATAATGGCCGGGGTATTTCGCTGTCCATGACCAACTTTAACCTCGATTTCATCAATCGTTATATTGCCGGTTCCGATTTTAATTTTAGAGGGAAGGTGTATGACTTTGACGTTAAAGTAGCGGATGTCTTTAAAATGGAAGGCATCGGCGGCTTCTTGTCCTCCGATACGGTGTTTATCAATGACGTGCCTTATGGCGAAATCACGGGCAACGTCGACATGGCCAACCCGAGCGCGCCCCTTTCCTGGAAAATGTTTTTGCAAAATGCCGATCATAAATTGCGTTTCGCAGGTGCCTGGTTGCCCTCCGGTACTCAAGCGATGTATGTAGATGATATGAATGTGTCGGTAGAACCCGAACACTTCAACAGCCAACTGGATGCCAATGGTTTTCCCTTGCAAATTATTGAAACATTTGTACCAGGCATTTCTAAAACAACCGGCCGATTTGACGCCAATGTACACCTCGATGGCCGTTTCAATCGAATTGCCATGAACGGTGATGTACTTATTCGAGAAGGACAGGTCCAAATGGATTATTTAAAATCCATGTATCATCTTAAAAATCAACCGATTAGATTATCAGAATATAAAATTTGGGCCGATGGCGATACCATTTGGGATGCAACACAAAAAAGTATGGCTTTTGTGCGCGGCGGACTCAAACACGATCATTTTGACAACTGGATTATAGATTGCGAAATCAAGTCACGTCGAGGTGATAACTTCATGATTTTGAATACGTTACCGGAAGACAATGCTCTTTACTACGGGCAAGGACTGGGCGAGTTTGATGCCAAATTTTCCGGGTCTTTTAGTCGAACCAATATCCTGGTAACCGCTACGACCGGAAAAGATACCCGCCTGTACATCCCGCTGACCACTGCATCGGACGCTCAAGAAGTGAATTTTATAAAATTTGTTAAAAAAACACCTGTAAATCTTGATAGTACAAATAATAAGATACTGCATTCAGGTATTGGGGAGTTAAAAGGCCTTAATTTTGAAATGAACATGAGTATCACGGATGATGCCGAAATTCAATTAATATTTGACGAACAGGCGGGTGATGTGATCAAGGGTAGGGGAGCGGGCAATATCAAATTGGTAATCAACCGGGAAGGCGAATTCAAGATGTATGGCAACTACCAGATTAAAAAAGGGGAGTATCTGTTTACTTTATTGAACTGGATCAATAAACCATTTACCGTTTCAGAGGGCGGCATGATCAACTGGTACGGCGATCCTTATGGTGCACAAATTGCCTTGGATGCGACCTATGAGGAAAGTACCCCGGTATATAATTTGGTGCAGGAGGAAATTCAAATTGGCAGTGGCACCCAGGATGATTTGGAAAAAGATGCCCGAAAGCCAACCCGTACCATTGTAACCATGCATTTGAAAGGCGACCTTTTAAAGCCTTCTATTGGTTTTGATATGGAATTTCCGAATGCAACGGGCCAACTTAAAACCTTCATAGACAATAAATTGCGTTCCCTTCGATCGGATCAAAACGAATTGAACCGGCAAGTGTTTGGCTTGGTCGTAGTGGGGTCTTTTTTGCCCAATAATTCGACGGGCTTTTTACAAAACTCTGATTACGTATCTTCGGCCTTTAACACCCTGACCCAGGTCTTAACCAATCAGTTTTCGAGTTATTTGTCCGGATTGGCTGCCGAATGGTTTGGCGGAGCAGTTTCCAGCATCGACTTTGATATTGCTTACAATGAGTACCGCAACTCTTTGAAAAATCCTGGCGCAACAGCCGATGTAGGACGAGAGTTGCAGTTGCGGCTAAGCAGTGGTTTTGCCAATGATCGGATTACGGTGCAGGTGGGTTCTCAATTTGGGGTGGGTAGTGTAGGTGCCACCACGACCAACGGCTTTTTGGGCGAAGATGTGGTGGTAGAGATTCAGTTGACCGAAAACAGAAATTGGCGGCTAAAAATTTACCAACGCACAGAACCCGACATTACCGTAGGGCAATTGCGCGGCCGGTATGGCGCGGGTATTACCTTCCGCCGGGAGTTTGATACCTGGGAGGAAATGATCCATGGCGCCAACCAAAACATCAAGAAAAGGAATAAATAGGGTGTAAGTGCCTTGTTTTAAATACCTTTGAAAAAAGTTTTTTCCCATATGTTATCAAAAAAAGCACAATACGCGATTAAAGCACTCAGTTACTTGGTTTCCCGGCAGTCGGAATGTCCGATTTTGATTAGTGAAATTGCCGAAAAAAAGCAAATTCCGCTTAAATTTCTAGAAAATATACTGTTAGAACTACGCAAAGCGGGTATTTTAGAAAGTAAAAAAGGAAAGGGTGGGGGATATCTAATCAAAACGAACCCGGAAATGACTTCCTTGGCTAGTGTAATTCGTATTATCGATGGACCGATTGCCATGTTGCCTTGCGTGAGCCTTTATTTTTACGAACGCTGCGAATCTTGTGATGAAGAACAATGTAAAATCAACGGCTTGTTCGTAGAAGCCCGGGATGCTGTGCTGGGCGTGTTGGAGCAAAAGACCTTGGCTGATTTAAAATGAAGGAGAGTTCCACAGAGTAGCTCGGAGGTATGGAGTTTCACGGAGTTTTTTTTGGTCTAATTTGTAAGTTTATATCACAAGACTACCATAAATTGCATTGGAGCACAACTTAAATCATCCACTATAACAAATACAATCCTCCGTGAAACTCCATACCTCCGAGCTACTCTGTGGAACTTTTTTCTCCGTGAAACTCCATACCTCCGAGCTACTCCGCGGAACCCCTTCCTTAACTCTATTTAACATAATATAAATTATAGAAAATAAAATCAGGATTAATACAGCCCGATGGCTGGTTGACTTAACTTCTTTAAGTCTTATACGCTATTTACAAAATTCTGCACCGCATAAACCGGATAAATATCAACTCCGTCCACAGAACCGAAATTTTCAAATGAAAACCGGATGCCTTTGTTCCGTTGCTTTTCCTTTAGAAACTGGTACATACTCTGCATTGCACCCGAATGCACAGCCTTGACTTCAATTGGCAGAATTTCGGTATCCTTTTGATACACATAATCTACTTCAGCATTGCTACTGGCCGTCTCGCGATGCCAGTAATATAAGTTTTCCGAATGGTAAGGATTGCTATATTTTAACAATTCAAGTCCAATACATAACTCAACCAATGCACCTTTATTGATACTGTTGAAATCAGCAGAAAGTATAATATCCGATAAATTTAGTCCCAAAATGCGCTGAAATATCCCCGTATCATACAACAACATTTTCCGTTTTTTATGATCACTTTCTGCGCCAACTGGAATGCCATTTGCAGCGCTGTGGGTGACCGGAATCACCAGTCCAGCCATGATTAATAAGTTTACGGCCTCTTTAATTTGTACCAATTTGGCCTCTGTAACCGCTTTGGTATACACAAATTTTCCACCCATTTGCATCGCAACAGATTCAAACACCTCTAAAACACGCAAAGAAGGTACTTTTTTCTTATATTTTGCAAAATCCGCCTTCACAGAAACCAATAAATCATCCAGCACCAATTGAACCTCAAGGAGTCCCCTACCCTGCACATACTTCAAGACGGCTTCTGGCATGCCACCCACCAGAAGAAATTTCTTAAACAAATCGAGCAGTTTTTCATGCAATATGCTTTGAAGTGGAACATGAACATGGGCGTTTTGCTTCATTTTGAGCAAATGCACTTCCCCAATTGCTAATAAAAATTCATCAAAAGAAAAGGGATAAACAAACAAAGAACGGACCCGCCCTACCCCATAAGAAGGTAATTCATCCAATGCAAATTCTAACAAAGAGCCCGCAGCAACCACATGTAAATCAGGCATTTTTTCATAAAAAAATCGAAGCGCAGAGATCGCTGGCAAACAGGCTTGAATTTCATCAAAAAACAAGAGTGT
>CAIVGO010000666.1 GCA_903905445.1 uncultured Bacteroidota bacterium | reverse complement strand
TCATCTGAAATGACGTTCCAATTGCCCGCATTTTTAAAGAAACCTGTGTTGATTTCTACAATGCCACCACTCAAGGTGACATTTCCTTCATTGATAAACGGTGCAGAAATAATCGGTCGCGTATTCTTTTCCTGAATATACAATTGTGCTGTTTCGAACACACGCAACGGAACATCCATGATACCGCCGTTCCAGTTCATCGCATAGCCAATTCTTATGTTGCCACTGCCCTCAAAATCGGTGTCTTCTATTTCCAATACCGTGGCTGGTTGAAAGGTTGTATTCAATCGAACCAACGAGGCTTTAAATACATATTGGGCAGCAGGTGGCAACACAATAAACGTTTCCAAAGCGCCTTGTACGACGCTGAATTTTGAAATATTATTCAAAATTGTACCCTGCTGAAAGGTTGTTTTACCATAAAGAACGGATAACTGCTCCAACCCTGTGGTTTGAGCGCCATTTCTAAAGGAGGCGTTAGACAAACCCAATTTACTACCGGTCTGGCCGATTATGGTGTTTTTTTGCACAAAATCACCCATTATCTCCACGGTATTCCCGGCATTAATATTAATAATACCGTTGTTCTCCATGATGGCGTTGATGGTAGCCAAACTGGATTTTAAATTCAACGTACCGTTATTGGTAACATTCACATCAACAACAGGATAGTTGTTGTAACCCAAGATATTCACCGAGTCTCCCGTAATATTCCAGGTTCCATTGTTAATAATACCCGGAGCAGCAGTACTGATCAAACCTCCTTTTTGCGCAAAATTGATGGTTCCATTGTTGATTAAATTGGAAACGCCCAGGCTTTTCACGGATAAAATGGTACCAGGACTAAGCGTAACTTCCACAAATCCTCCAAAATATCCTGAATTAGCCGTCAAATTGGGTGTATTGAACAATATGTTGCAGTTTCCGTCGAAGGAACCACCTTCCAAAAGAAAGGTTCCTGTGAAACTTTGATCTATATTGGTTTGTACGGCTGCCCGTATTTCGTAGTTAGCGGTCGGCGGCAAAACAATACCTAAATCGATGACGCCCGAATTGAATATAAAATTTTGTACCGTCGAAACATTACACCCCGCTTTCAAAGCCAAACTGCTGGTATTCGTTGTTTGCAAGGTCGGTACATCAACCAACGAGCCGGGGTAAAACGTGGAGCCCGTGCTGAAATAGTACCCGGACACTTCCAACACTGCACCGGAAGGGCCACTTATGGTGCCATAATGGTCCAATGCCAGCAAGGAAATTTTTGAAGGCCCATTCAGTTTAATCGTTCCGGTATTGAGCATTTTTTTAGTCATACCAATACTGATCACATTGGGCGCCAATTCAATAGTACCTGCATTTAAAACCACCGAGTCTTGAAAATAACCATTAAAATTTAAGACTTCATTTACGGCACTGATGTTCCAAATTCCTTCGTTGATCATCGAGCTGCCATTGGACGAAAGATTACCTTTTTGCCAATTAAACGTTCCTTTATTTACAAGCCTTCCAAGATTTACGGGAAAGTTTGGGCTGTTAATATTGAGCACGGCACCTGGATTAATATATAAAGAGCCGAGCAGGTCCCCTTCTTTTTGCGTGAGTACCCCATTTACAATGACATTCACGCCTGAGAAATCCTGCGCTGCCATGGTGAGGTTCCCATTGACAATCAAATCCTGGTAAAAATAAATCCCCGTGTAGGGATTGGAAAAATTATCATCCGTCATGGTAGCATTTGCACCAGCAGCAATCACCAAACGCATTTGCCAAGACATGGGGTAACGGACATCTAAATTTTCAGTGACCGTCAACGTTCCTGCTCCAAAAATATAGGCTAAACCATTGACCGTAAAGGACTTAACCGTAATATCGCCTCCTGTATTCAAGGAAGTGGTTTCGGAACCATTGATAATCACCGAATCATTCGCTCCGGGTACGCCATTGGGCGTCCAAATAGAAGCATCCGACCAATTGAGGGAAGCATAGGCGCCCGCATTGAGGGTGTATGTGGTGGCATGGGCGCGTGTTTGGGCACACAATAGGAGGGACAAAAAAGCCAGGTACTTCAACATGTTTCTGTTAGATAGCATAATAAGCATTGTTTTGTTTCGATTTGAACGCACCAACCGCTATCTGGTTTTGATTTTCAACCTTTTAAAGTACTTTTCTTTGCTTTGGCTATTTTTAGTCAAATACTTAGACTGTAGTAGACATTTATAAATAGCAAGCCGCCACAGCTTCCCCAACCCATCTATCCAATAATTTTTCTTGCTCCAAACGTTTTGTATGCACATGCAGCCACTGAAACGCCTCCGCTTCTGAATCGGTCAGGTGCATGGGTTGCGCGCCTCGAAAGGGCTTCCCCGCCCCCTGTTGAGCCTCATGGGCATGCAAGGTTTGCATATCCATCATCACGGATCGGGTATGCGGAAACACCGACCGTACCAAACTCAGTATCGACAAACCATGCGTGTCCAAATCGCCCCAATAAAACAAGGGGATTTGTTGCAACCACGCAGCCTGTTTGAGTAAAGCAACCCCGTACCCGCCGCCAAAAACCACGATAGCATCCGGCAACGCTATTTGCAAAAGTTGCAACACACTATGCCGGTTTTCGACGATAAACACGCGTTTTATAGGCAAAACTTGCGCTGCGAATTGGGCTACTGGAAAGGCCAGGGCCGTAAAACCATGAAAATACTGCACTAAAATTGGGTCGTTCCAGTAACAGGCAACAAAAGGATCCTGCTCGGGCAAACGGTAGCGCCGGGCAAAGGTTTTATATTGGGGATCAATCAACGCTGACGGGAGGGTCGCGTCTATCAATTTACATAAAATAGGGTTGTGTTGTTCGATAAACTTGGTATCAACCTGCTCAAGGGGCCATAAACGCACCGGAATACCTGGCTGCGGATTATCTTGCAGAAAACGCACCACCGCGAGTAATTGCGGCCAAACTGCATGATACTGGATAATTTCTTTTACATGGGTAACGCACCAGGTGCGTAAATGGGGCATCGTTGCACGGATCAGGGCAAGCGATTCCTGAAACTGCCGGAAGCTTTCCTCCTGTTCCGTATATTGTAACAAATCATTTTCCGTATCAAATACAATGGCTTTGATGCGACTTTGTTGCTTTGCACTGCGCGCACCAGGCGCCTCCAGTTCAATCCGATAACCAAACCCTTTTTTGTCTTTTGCGTTACTGGCTAATTCTTTTAAATAGTCCCAGCGCTCCGCATTGACGTCCTTGCTATCTCCAATGCGCGGGATTACAAAGGCTTGATAAGGCGCATCTGCTTCGGCGATAGCTTCTAGCCAACGGTAAAAGTAGCGCAAGGCTTTCTTTTGAATATCGGCGGGCGTAATCATTTCAGCGGGGTCTGCATCAGTTCTTTTACGGAATAAACATGGACCACCGAACGCGGCGGCATCTCTGATTCTTTTTGTACATAAATCAGGTGGCTCATTTGTTTTTCACCTATTTTAATGCTGGTATTCGGCGTAATAATGAGCATCTGGAAATGCAAATTACCCAGCAAATTGAGCAAATAAGCGCTGTTTTCAGGGTCTAATTTGCTAAATGCTTCATCGACCACGATAAAACGAAAAGAACGGGCATTGCGGTTGTCGGCACTGATATTAAATTGATAAGTGAGCGCGGCTGCCAATACGGTATAAGTAAGCTTGGCCTGCTCCCCACCCGACTTCCCACTGGTGCTGTCTTGCAACGAACCGCTCACGGGCGTGTCGTCGATCTGATAAACTTGTTGTGTTTTGAAATTCAGCCAGTTACGCACATCAGTCACTTCTTTGCGCCAATCCGGATGATCCTCTAAACGCTTGATCAGGGCCCCTATTTTTTGAACGGTTTCACGC